>USTC01000177.1 GCA_900557505.1 uncultured Collinsella sp. | reverse complement strand
GATATTGCTGTCCTCCACCTGTCTGGTGCGAAGGCGCACAAAATGTTCCAGCTTACCCCCGCCGATGCGTTTGAGCAGGGCATCGTACCCGTACTCGACGAGGTCTGCCGCGCCGCTGACCACGTACGCGTCGACCCGTGGATTGTTGCCGGTGCCACGGTCGCTATTGGCAACATCTCTGAGCTCGCCCTGGCCGCCCAAGTTGGTGCCACGGCCGAAATTCGATCCTGCCTGCCCGTGCACAACACGCCTTGCATGGAGGCACTCGCCGAGCGCGGGGCCGGGGCGTTTTGGCTCTCGCCCGAGATCACGCTCGACGAGATCGTCTCGCTTGGCACCTCCGCGCCCGCAGCCCTGGGCATCACCGTCTTTGGCCGTCCGCGCGTTATGACGAGCGAACACTGCATTCTGCAGGTTGCCAACGGCTGCATCCACGATTGTGTCAACTGCCGTCTGCGTGCCCGCAAGCTCTCGCTCAAGAATATCGACGGAAAGGTCATGCCCGTCCGCACCGACATCCACGGCCGCTCTCGCCTGTACGATGCCTACCCCATCGACCTCACGCCGCAGGTTCCTCAGCTGCTCGATGCCGGTGTGCGTCGTCTCATGGTGGACGGAGCGCTGCTCGAGACGGATGAGGTTGGCCGTGCCGTCGCCCGCGTCCGTCGTGCCGTCGAAGCAGCGCAGGCCGGCCGCAAGCCCGCCGCCCGCCTACGCGGGGCGACCTCGGGCTGCATGTTTGTGGGAATCAGCTAACCGAAAGGCTAACACGTGAACGAAGAACCTCAAGTCCTCTACTGCGACGCCTGGCTCATGGCCATCGACAAGCCCGCCGGCATGATCGTCCACGGCGACGGCACCGGCGAGCGCACGCTCACCGACTACGCCAGCGACCTGCTGCTGGCGATGGGCGACGGCTTTGCCGCGACCGACATGCAGCCGCTTAACCGCCTGGACCGCGACACCACCGGCGTGGTGCTGTTCTCGCTCGACAAGCAGACGCAGCCCGCCTTTGACCAAATGGTGATCGACCACGCTTTCGAAAAGCACTACCTGGCGCTCGCCGAGGGCAAGATCGACTGGAACGAGAAGCTCATCGACAAGCCCATCGCCCGCGACCGTCACGACAGCCGCAAGATGCGCGTCGGCGCCAGCGGCAAGCCGTCTCAGACGCGCGTGAAGGTGCTCAAGCGTCTTAAGAGCCGTCGTGGCCTGCCCACGCGCTCGTATATCGATGTCGAGCTGCTCACCGGCCGCAAGCACCAAATCCGTGTGCATCTGGCAAGCGAGCGCCATCCCCTGGTTGGCGACGACCTGTACGGAACGCCGCGCCCCTGCGGCCTGATGCTCCATGCCCACAGCGTGTCCTTTACGCATCCCGTAACCGGTGAGCACATCCACATCGAAGCCCCCTGCCCCTGGGAGCCCTAAAACCTGCCAAAAAGGGCAGGCACCTTTGTGGTGGCTTTGCCGCAATGGCTCAGCCGCGGTCCCAAAACGTCTCGATCTGTAACAGTTAGAACCCATTTTCCGGTCTATCCGTTACAGATCGAGACATTCGAATCCCCCTCAAGGGAAAATCTCAATCTGTAACAATTACTCGTCAAAATCGGTCCCAGATGTTACAGATCGAGACAAAGGGACGGCAAGGTTCGGAAGTATCTCAATCTGTAACACCTAGCCCACTTTTAACGGTCTAGTTGTTACAGATTTAGACAAAACGGCAGACAACAAAAGCGGCATCGCCCATCGAGGGTGTTGCCGCTTTTCTATTTAGGAACCTAAATGGTTTTGACCTTGCCCTGTCGCTAGACCGTGATGACGTTGTCCATCGACTGGTACTTGGCTGGCCCCTCGCCCGCGGTAATAATCGTTGCGTCGCGGAAGTCCGCGAACTTGACGGGCGCCACCATGCCGAATTTGCTGGCGTCTGAGATTACGAAGCGTTTGGCGGTATGGCGCATCGAGATACGCTTGACTTGCGCTTCCTCTATATCCGGTGTGGTGAGACCTTGCTCGGCGGCGATGCCATTGGAACCCCAAAAGCCGCAGTTGAAGTTATAGCGGTCCAGGGTTGCCAAGGCGTCGGGACCGACGAGCGCCTCGGTCTCGGGCTTGAGCTCGCCGCCCAGCACCACGGTGCGCATGCCGCGCAGAGCGAGATGCTGAGCATGGAGCACGGAGTCGGTCACATAGGTGACGCCCTCAAGGCGCGGAAGATGCTCGATGAGCCTAAGCGTCGTCGAACCTGAATCGATGTACACAAAGCTCTCGGGCTCCACGAGCGCCGCGGCGCGGGCGCAGATACGCTCCTTGTCGTCGTTATGGAGATCACTGCGCTCACTGATCGTTAGGTCGCGCGTCACGTGCGCGCGCTCAAGACTTGTCGCGCCACCGTGCACCTTGGCGATGCGGTGCGCTCGGTCGAGCGTCTGTAGGTCGCGTCGAATGGTAGACGCCGTCACGCCCAGGGCATCGGCAAGCTCGGGCACCGTTACCGAGCCAGCCTGCTGCACCATCGACACGATCGTATTGAGCCTATCTTCCGCAAGCATCGCTTACTCCTCCTCGGGGTAGACGACTCCCCAATCGGCGCGGAGCTTGGTCATGAGCTCCATCACATCAGAAGCATAATCCAGAAGCTCACGCTTGGAATCGTCGCCGGCAACGGCCTTCTCCAGGTCGGCCATCTCGTAGCACAGAGCGTATGCCTCGGTGCCAGCGTGGACCTCCTCACGGTGACCGTCCGCAGTCCACACGATGGTCGCATGGTCGGCGCGCGGATACTCGTTGACCTCGATATAGCACTTATCGAAGCTGATGACCGAGCGCTTGGGCTGCTTGGAGTGGAGCGTAAGGCTCACAACGCCCAGCTGCTGCTCAGCATTACGGCAGACAATGCCACCCGCGACGTCAACGCCAGTCTCGCAGGTATTGCCCAGAGACACGACCTCGGCTGGCTGGCTGGCCATAAACAGGCGCATGACGGACAGGGCGTATACGCCAATATCGAGCATGGCACCGCCAGCGAGGTTGCGATTATAGAAACGGTTGGTCAGGTCGCCGTACTCCTTGTAGCTACCAAAGTTGAGCTGAGCGAGGTTCATGCGGCCAAACTCGCCGGCATCCATGCGGCGGCGCAGCTCTTGATACAAGGGCATGTGGAGCACCGTGGTAGCGTCCATAAGGACCACGTTGTGTTCGGCGGCAATGGCGCGGGCCTCATCGAGCTCGGCGGAGTTGAGCGTGATGGCCTTCTCGCAGAGAACGTGCTTGCCGGCCGCCAGGGCGGCGCGCAGATAGGTGATATGGGTGTTGTGCGGGGTGGTGATGTAGACGGCGTCGATGTCAGGATCGGCGTAGAGATCCTCAACCGTGTCATAGACCTTCTCGACGCCGTACTGGTCGGCAAAAGTCTGAGCCTTGGTGAGCGTGCGGTTGGCAACGCCCGTAAGCTTGCGGCCGGCCAGGGCAAGGGACTGAGCCATCTGGTTGGCAATAACGCCGCAACCGATCACAGCCCAACGGAGCTCGGGAGCCGTAAAGATGTCGTTAGGGAACGGCTTGTCCTGGACCGAAGCAAATGCTGCTTTGGCGGGTCTGCCTTCATAGCCTCTTTTTTATCAAGTCCCTGTGCTAT
>USTC01000176.1 GCA_900557505.1 uncultured Collinsella sp. | reverse complement strand
CGCCGACGGCACGATCTACGCCGTCCCCGCCGACAAGCTCGACATCAAGCTGGGCGAGAAAACTGCCGAGAAGAAGACCGTCGACGCGGGCGACGTGGCGCTGGAGCCGGTCGAGGCTGCCGAAGTGACCGACGACCAGATCGCCGCGGCAAAGAAGTACGCCGAGGAGGACGAGGGCGCCAAGAAGGCCGGCTTCAATATTGACGCCGATGCGCTCGCGACCGCCGCGACCAAGCGCCGCGACGACGCCGTGGCAGCCAAGCAGGAGGAGGAGGCAAGGCGCCAGGCGGAGGAAGAGGCCAAGAAAGCCGAGGAGGCCAGACAGGCAAGGACCATCGAAACCGATTACTTCACTATGGTCCTTCCCGACTGGTTCCCCATCGATCAGTTTACGGTTCAAACAACCGACCATGCAGACCAGGGGGATGGGATGGGTGCATATACCATGGTCCTAGTAACCGCAAAAGATAGCTTTTATCCAAACGGGAAAAACAACCCAAACTTATGTCCAAACTTCGGCATCTGTGCTGATACAAATGGCCTGCCCGGTGTTGGATGCGCTTTTTATAAGGAGCTCGGCGATACACAGGGCCATACAGTTCGAGTCTGGGGCGGGTCATATGGCGAGTGGAACGGAAAGACAATCGACGATAGGCCATTCGGAATGAGCGGCGATGATTACGCCAACCTCCTCGCATCCTGCATTACGCTGAAATAGCCGACTGCCGCCGCCCAAAATGGTCAGCCCTCCTCCGTCCCCGGTGGATCACGGGTCACAGTTTCCCAAACGGCGCCCTTCTGGAAAGCGCATCCCACCATCCGGGCGAATTCCGGGATACCGTTTCCCGATGAGGCCTCTCGGGGGAACTGCGTCCCAGAATTCTGGTTCGAAACGGGATATGGTTTCCCAAACAGGCCTCTTGCGGAAAATGCATCCCGGAATCCCCGTTCGAAACGGGACGCGCTTTCCCAGTCGAGGCCCTATGGGAAACTGCAACCCGCCTTCGAGGGCAAAACAGGGATGCAGCTTCCGGGCGGGGCATCAAAAAACAAAGTTGCGGTGGAATAGTTCCTGGATGGGCTGGTTGATGCCCCAGATAGGAACTATTTCACCGCAAGTTATTGAGGGGATGTCCGTCCTCTTACAGATGGCGCTCCAGGAAGCGGAAGGCCAGACGGATCCAGGGACGGACGGAAACCTGCTTGTCCTCGTTGTCGACCGCGGTATTGGCGTTGCCGAGCGAAAGGCCGTGGCCACCCTGGTCAAAGACGTGCATCTCGCATGCAACACCCTCCTCGGCCATGCGCTGCACAAACGGATAGACCTGCGCGACCGGCGCCGTCTTGTCGTCCGAAACGCCCCACACAAAGGTCGGGGGCATCTGGCGCGAAACGTGCGTGGTAGGGCAAATGTCGGTCAGGTGCTCATCGGTCGCCTCGCCGCCCGTCACCATCGACAGATAGTCGTTGAGCAAATCGCGCCCCGTCTTGCCACCCGTCTTGGGCACGCGCAGGTCGATGCGCGGGTCGCGCGTCTGCATATCGCGCACATAGGCAAGGTCAAGCAACGGATAGCCCAGCACCACGGCGTCGGGACGAATATCCTCCGGACGAGCCCCGGCAAGGCCCGCGAAGGGTCCGGTCTTCCACTGCGTTGCCAACGAGGCGCAGATCATGCCGCCCGCCGAGAAACCCACGATGCACACGCGCTTGGGATCGACATGCCACTCGTCGGCGTTGGCGCGCACGGTAGCGACCATCTTGGCGAGGTCCGCCTGCGGGTGTGGAAAGCTCACGTCGCCCGTGGCGCTCGTCACATAGTTGAGCACAAAGGCCTGGTAGCCACGGTCCAAAAATGCAAACGCCACCGGGCCCTGCTCGTGCGGAGCGATATGCGTAAACCCGCCTCCGCCGCAGATAATCACCGCGGGGCGGCGGCCATTGGGCTTGTCGGGCAGCGGCTCGGCACCCAGATACGTAAACGTCGCCGGATAATCCTCGGTCGGCTCCTCGCCCCACAGCGCATGGTTCTCAATAATCATAGGTGCTCCCTCCGTGCGATTCGTACGCACTCGTTTTTCGCACCTTAGCGTACCCCACTTGAGCCCGCGGCGCAGAAACACCCCCGCAATAAGTTGGCCTTCAACTGATATATCACAAAATCGCTGTTCAGAGGTATCGTTAGGCAGCGTAAAATAGGGGCGTTGACCGTGCTGGGAAACACGTACGAAACGTTTCCGGCAAACCACACGCGTGCAACATGCGCGCCTGATACGTTGGAGGCATCTATGGGTCTGCTCGATTCGCTCAAGTCCACGTTCACTTCGTCGGGCGAGGCGTCCGTTCCGCCCGCAGCAAGCTTCGCCACCCGCGAAGGCGTCATCTACGCTCCCGTCAACGGCGTGCTCGTCAATCTGAGTGAGGTTCCCGACGAGACCATCGCCTCGGGCATGCTCGGCCAGGGCTACGGCATCGAGCCCATTACCGGCACCATTTACGCCCCCGCCAACGGCCGTATCGGCGCCACCACCGTCACCAACCACTCCATCGGCATGATTACCGAGGACGGTCTTCGCGTGTTCATCCATGTTGGCCTGGGCACCGTGGAAATGAACGGCAAGGGTTTTGCCCGCTTTGTCGAGATGGGCGATGTGGTCAAGGCGGGCCAGCCGCTCATCAGCTTCGACCGCGACGCCATTAAGGCCGCCGGTCACGAGGACATCGTGACCGTCATCGTCTCTGAGCTCGACCGCCTCAAGAGCATCGACCACGTCGGCGAGTCTGGAACGCTTATCGGCGGCAATCCGCTCGTCAAGCTTGGCGACCCGCTGCTGGTTGCCAAGACCAAGTAGCCGAGCATCATCGCATAAAGGCTCAACCACCCGTACGTCTTTGCCGCATCTGTGTTGTTGTTTTTGCCTATGTAGAGGTTCTGAAACGTTTCTATATAGACAGCTGAGCATCAACGCAGGTGCGGCTTTTGCGTAGCGAGGCATCGCCCCGCGGCATGTTGTTCAACCGCACGAACCCCCTTCCTTTGTCCGCACAGAGCGCTAGACTGCTAGGTCGACATTGGAGGAAGATCGATGCAAAACACACCCACGGGCGCCGTACATGCCGCGCCTCAACGCAACCAACGCATCGTCGCGCTCGACGGGCTCCGCGCCCTCGCCATCGCCGGCGTCGTCCTATATCACCTTCGCCCCAGCCGCCTGACCGGCGGTTTTTTGGGCGTTACGCTCTTCTTTACGCTGAGTGGCTATCTCGCCACCAAAAGCATTATGCGGGCTACGGCACGCGACGGATTCTCGTACCCGCGCTATATCTGTCGCCGCATTGCGCGCATGATGCCGCCGATCGTCGTGACCATCGCGCTTACCGCCGTCGCCACCTACATCGCAGCCCCGAGCCTACTCCCTAAGGTGCAGCAGGACGCCCTGCCATCGGCACTCTTTTTGAGCAACTGGTTCTACATCTTCCGCAACGTCTCGTATTTCGCCGCCGCGGGGCTCCCCTCGCCGCTCACGCACCTGTGGTTCTGCGCTGTCACTATGCAGTTCTATCTGGTATGGCCGGTCATCCTTATGGTGCTGTGCAGCAAAACCAGGTCGCGCAACACCGCCATCGGCATCACGATTGCATTCGCGCTTGTATCGACGGCAGCC
>USTC01000175.1 GCA_900557505.1 uncultured Collinsella sp. | reverse complement strand
ATTCGGGGGCCTTGCGGTCCCCGAATCATCACCTGTTATCTAAACTGTTAGAAACTTGAATTGTTCTCTGAACATATCCATTTCTGCCTATCCTCAACAGCTCTTTGTCTCGAGGAGCGCATATGAAACCGTCTCATTCCACCGGTCGCAACGTCATCGCCATTCTCGCCATACCCATCGTGATGCTCTTCCTTATCGCCATCACGCCCTTTTCTTTTGGTATCGCCTCGCCCTTCGATCTTTGCGGGATGATCGACGCCGGCTCGCGTGCCGCCTCGCTCTCCTTTGTCTGCCGTGGCGTGTTCTACGAATATGCAATTCCCACCGGAAGTTGGCAGTCCAAGTTACCGTTGCTCGGCAAGGTCGACGGATGCTCTCCTTATTTCTGCCTCGAACCTCAGACAATGAATTATCTGATCGACGACCAGCCCCTTGACTCCATCACCCTCGCCTACGACTACGCACCAAACACCGATGAGCGCCACATGAACCAAGTCCTCGACAAGCTGCTTGGACAGTGCGGGCTCACCGAGGAGGACGGTCGAACCATCTATAGCAACCAGAAATTAAAGCGAACAGAACTCCGCCGTGTCGGAAAAATCAAAGGGCGAAACGGGGCCGCCTACTGGGATGCCTGGGCAACACGCGACAAGGGCGAATTCGGACACAGCACCTATATGGTCACCGTCTACACCAGAGACGGAATCAAGGACAATGTTGACGATTTCGCGTCATCCAAACTCGGCATCCCCAAAACAACCAAACCCGCCAACCCGGATGAAATTCTGTAGAGCCGCCCATTAACATGCCGCTCAACGATCACAACAACATCGAGCTCGTCCCCACCACCACAAAGGTGCCTGTCCCCTTTGTGGCGGTTTTCGACAAAAAGAAGCCGCCCCATTAACAGAGGCGGCATCAAGCAAGTCTATTTATTAGCGTTTCTCAAGACCCAACGAGAACGTCGCGGTAGCCCCGGACACACCTTTCCCTCGGGCGACCCTCGCGAAGCGCGTGAGCGGGCGGGAAAGGGTAAACCCCGGGCGGACAATTAAGCGCGTTACTCGGCAGCGGCCTTGAACTTGTTGTAGTTGATCAGGCAGCCGGCCTTGACGATGGCACGCTCCTCTGCCGTCATATCGGCAATATAGAGCTCAATCAGCTCAACCGCACCGTCGGCACGCACCACGTAGGCAGCGATGTTCTTCAAATCGCCATCGAGCGCGGCGCGGATACCCGGCACAAAGACGTAGTCGCCCACCTCAAAGTTGGGCTCAGCCTCCATCTGGAAGGGCACCATGCCCCAGTTCATCACGTTGGAGCGATAACGCTTGGTGGCGTACTCGTGGACGATGTTGGCCAGGCCGCCGATCACGCGCTGGCAGCTCGCGGCCTGCTCGCGGGCAGAACCGTCACCGGGCTTCTTGGCATAGAGCATGGAGCCGTACTCGGTCGCCTTGGCATCGGCCGCGACACCCGCGCTGGCCAGTGCCTCAAACACGCCGGCAAGCTCGGCATCGAGCGCCGCCAGGTCGCCCGCGGTTTCACCGGCAACGCGGCGCTTCTCCACGACGTCGACCTCCTTGGAACGGCCCACGTAGGCCGGGTCGCGGCGGCTCAGCGTAAACTCGGCCAGGCCCAGCGGGTTGGAGCGGAAAGAGCTCGTCTCGCCCGAGGGAATGAGCTCGTCGGTCGTGGTGACCGGGTCCATGATCTTGGAGCACACCCTGAGCAGGATGTCGTCGCCGAGGGGCTCCATCGCGGGCCACGGCTTGATGTTGGGGCCTTCGACCAGCTCGTCGGCAGGCTCCGCCTTGCCAAAGCCCCAGTACACGCGCTTTTTGTACGGCGCGTCGTCGAAGGTGTACTCGCAGGTCTCGTCCCAAGTCTCCTCGGGCAGGTCGGTCGCCGGCGTCAGGACGCCGCCGTTGGCAGCCGTCGCCGCAATGGAGCGGGCGTCCATCAGGGCCACGGCGCTCAGCTGGCCATTACCCGGCTTGGAACCCTCGCGGTTGGGGAAGTTACGCGTAGTGTGGCGGATCGAAAGGCCGTTGTTGGCGGGCGTGTCGCCGGCGCCGAAGCACGGGCCGCAGAACGCCGTGCGCACAATCGCGCCGGCCTCCATAAGGTCGTAGATGTAGCCACGGCGTGTAAGTTCGAGCGCCACGGGCTGGCTTGTGGGATAGACCGACAGCGAGAACTCGCCGCAGCCGGTGTTGGCGCCCTTGAGCACGCGGGCAGCCTGAACCACGGAGTCGTAGTTGCCACCCGAGCAGCCGGCGATAACGCCCTGCTGCACGTGCAGCTTGCCGTCGACGATCTTGTCGAGCAGGCTAAAGTGCGTCTTGCCCTCGCCGATCTTGGCGGCCTCGAGCTCTACCTCGTGAAGGATGTCCTCGAGATTCTCGTTAAGCTCGTCGATCTCAAAGCCGTTGGAAGGATGGAACGGCAGCGCGATCATAGGCTTGATGCTCGACAGATCGACCTCGACGCAGCCGTCGTAGTAGGCGACATCGGCGGGCTTGAGCTCGCGGTAGTCGTCGCCGCGGCCGTGCATGGTCAAAAACGCGTGCGTGTCCTCGTCGGTGGCCCAGATGCTCGACAGGCAGGTGGTCTCGGTGGTCATGACATCGACGCCGTTGCGGTAGTCGGTCGTCATGCTCGCGATACCCGGGCCCACGAACTCCATGACCTTATTCTTGACGTAGCCCTTGGCAAAGACAGCGCGAATGATGGCGAGCGCCACGTCGTGCGGGCCGACGCCAGGACGCGGGGCGCCCGTGAGGTAGATGGCGACGACGCCGGGATAGGCGACATCGTAGGTGTCGCGCAGCAGCTGCTTTGCCAGCTCGCCGCCGCCCTCGCCCACAGCCATGGTGCCCAGGGCGCCATAGCGGGTGTGCGAGTCGGAGCCCAGGATCATCTTGCCGCAACCGGCGAAGTTCTCACGCATAAAGGAGTGGATGACGGCGATGTGCGGCGGGACGAAGATGCCGCCGTACTTCTTGGCAGCCGAGAGGCCAAAGACGTGGTCGTCCTCGTTGATGGTGCCGCCCACGGCGCACAGCGAGTTATGGCAGTTGGTGAGCACGTAGGGCAGCGGGAACTGCTCCATACCCGAGGCGCGCGCCGTCTGGATGATGCCGACAAAGGTGATGTCGTGGCTCGCCATGGCATCGAAGCGAATCTTGAGCGCCTCGGGATCTCCGGACGTATTGTGTGCCTGGAGGATCGAATACGCGATGGTGCCACGCTTGGCATCCTCGGGCGTCTGCGTAATACCGCGCTCGGCAGCCTCGGCCGCAGGCACAACCTCGCTGCCGCCGCGCAGGTAGATGCCGTCCTCGTACAGCTTGACCATACTGTCTCCCACTCTGCCCAAAAGATTTGGGCGCATAGCATACATTCGTTCAATATCGTGCCATAGAACGGTTGCGAGTGGGTTACGAATCTGCGCGTTCACTTTATCTCGGTAAAGTAAAGAACGAGCCCACTGTGAGCCGGCAGATTTTGCGCAAGAGTGCCCCTTCCGACTAGCCATTTAAGAACGTCCCCAATGACTACTCCGGCAACGCCGATGTTTTGGCGCGGACAGCGAAAGCCCGCCAGAGCGAGCAAGGTGCCTTGAAACAAGGCGGCATTGATCTTTTGATCATGCCGTCGAAGTTGAAAGGCAGATTGCCGCTCT
>USTC01000174.1 GCA_900557505.1 uncultured Collinsella sp. | reverse complement strand
TTGCCGGTGAAGGCGAACGGGGAGGTGCGGTTGCGGTCGGTGTTGTCCTGCATCAGCTTGGGCAGGGTATCGGCGCCCAGGTCGAGCACGCCACGCGTGGCATGGACGGAAGCCTTGCCATCGATGATCTTCTCGACGACCTCGGTAAGCTGGTCGCCCAGGAAGATGGACATAATCGCCGGAGGAGCCTCGTTGGCGCCCAGACGATGATCGTTGCCGGCCGAGGCAACGGAGGCACGCAGGAGCTCCTGATAGTTATCGACGGCCTCGATCACCGCGGTGAGGAAGACGATGAACTGCAGGTTGTCGAGCGGGGTGTCACCCGGATCGAGCAGATTCTCGGACTCGGTGCCGAGCGACCAGTTGTTGTGCTTTCCCGAACCGTTGATGCCCTCGAAGGGCTTCTCGTGCAGCAGACAGACCAAGTCGTGGCGGGAGGCGATGAGCTTCATCTTCTCCATCATGACCAGGTTCTGGTCGATGGCCTCGTTGACCTCGCCATAGACAGGGGCGAGCTCATGCTGGCAGGGAGCGACCTCGTTGTGCTTGGTCTTGGCGGGAATGCCAAGCGCCCACAGCTCATCGTCCAGGTCCTTCATGTAGGCCGAGACGGTGGGGCGGATAGCGCCAAAGTAGTGCTCCTCGAGCTCCTGGCCCTTGCATGGAGCAGCACCAAAGAGGGTGCGGCCGGTGATGACCAGGTCCTTGCGCTTGCGGTAAGCGTCCTTCTTGATCAGGAAGTACTCCTGCTCGTCGCCCACGGAAGGAACGACCTTCTTGGGGGTCTTACCGAACAGCGCCAAAACGCGCTTAGACTCACGCGAGAGCGCGGTCATGGAACGCAGCAGCGGGGTCTTCTTGTCCAGGGCCTCGCCCGTGTAGGAGCAGAAAGCCGTGGGGATGCACAGGACATCGTCCTTGATAAAGGCGGGGCTGGTGGGATCCCAAGCGGTGTAGCCACGGGCCTCGAAGGTGGCGCGCAGGCCGCCGTTGGGGAAGCTGGAGGCGTCCGGCTCGCCCTGGATGAGGTTCTTGCCCGTAAACTTGGTAATGGCGGTGCCGTCGTGGTTGGGCTCCAGGAAGCTGTCGTGCTTCTCGGAAGTAATGCCCGAAAGAGGCTGGAACCAATGTGCGTAGTGCGTCGCGCCCTTGGAGATGGCCCAGACCTTCATGGCATGGGCAACGGCGTTGGCCACATCCAGGTCGAGCGGCTCACCGCCCTCGAGGGTTGCAGCAAGGCGCTTCCAAATGTCCTTGGGGAGGTAGTCCTTCATGACTTCCTCAGAGAACACCATGGTCCCGAAGCGGTCAGTAAGTTCGGCCATACGGAACTCCCTTCGTATCGGCACCGCGTGAGAAGCGGTGTTGATTACTAACGAACGAGTCATAGCTTAGACTCGCCGTGTTTCCGCGACATTACCGTTATGTTGCTGTCGCGAAACCAATCAATGAGGTTACCCTATCGAGGCGGCGTTGCCACCCTCAACAGCCAATCAACTGCATAAATTGCAGACCTCTCCCCATAGTTTAAGGGTAGTCAATTTGGGATGGAGCTCTATTAACTGGTATTTTGCATCAGATACCAGTCTTTATAGTCCGTGCCTAGATTAGCCGCTCTGTTATAGAGAAAGCCGATAGCAAGGCATCTTTGATTGGTATCCTCAAATAGCGAGCGAAACTCCACCGTGGCACAGTGGTGCTGTAGAATCCTTACAACACATCACACTATTACGTATCTAGAGGAGCACGATATGCGCGTCGACGAGGTTTTTAAGCAGGCAGCATCCCAGGGCACCGCGCCCATTTCGTTTGAGATGTTCCCGCCCAAGGGCGAACTGACCCTCGACATGGCTCGCGAAGTGGCAGGCAATCTGTGCAAGCTTTCGCCGAGCTTTGTCTCGGTCACCTGCTCGGCCGGCGGCTCGGGCAACGGTGCCGCCACCGCCCCCATCGCGCATATGATTACGAGCGAATTCGACACGCCCTCGGTGGCACACCTTACCTGCGTGGGCCGCTCGCACGCCGATATCGCCGCCAAGATCGACGAGTATCGCACCGCCGGCGTGGAAAACATCCTGGCCCTGCGTGGCGATCTTCCCGCTGGCGCGACCGAGGACGACAAGCCCGCCTCGGACTACGCCTACGCCCGCGACCTCATCCCCGAGCTCGTCGACGCCGGCTTTTGCGTGGGCGCCGCAGCCTACCCCGAGGGCCACATTGCCTGTGAGGATCTCAACCTCTCGGTCGAACACCTCAAGCAAAAGCAGGACGCCGGCGCGAGCTTCTTTGTGACGCAGCTCTTCTTTGATAACGAGTGCTTCTACCGCTTCCGCGAGCTTGCCAACAAAGCCGGCATCACCGTGCCCATTACCGCGGGCATCATGCCGTTTATGGGCAAGTCACAGATCAGCCGCATGGTCTTTATGTGCGGCGCGTCGTTGCCCTCCCCCGTCATCAAGATTCTCGCCAAGTACGAGAATGACCCCGAGAGCCTGCAGGCAGCCGGTGTAGATTATGCCGCCCGCCAACTTTGCGACCTCAAGGAGCACGGCGCCGACGGCCTGCACCTGTACACTATGAACCGTCCTGCGATCGCCGCGACCATTATGGAGCGCCTGGGGTAATGGAAAAATCGCACATCGATACAACCGCTGTCGAAGTGCCGGCCGACCTTGCGTCGCCGGCGCTCTACCGTATCGATGCCGCGCACCATCCCCGTGTCGACCGTGCCGAGATGCTGCGGTATCTGGGTTACGGCGGCCAGCAGATTGAGCCCGAACTGTCACGACGTATTGAGCTTGTCGTTGAACGTCTGGAACTGGACATTGAGCCCCGTGGCGTGCGCCGCGTGTTTGCCGTCGATGCCACGGGCGTGGACGAGCAGGGAGAGCCCAGCATCCGTCTGGTTGGCACCAACGTTGAGCTGCGAGGTCGCGATATCTATCGACATCTCAAAGATGCCCGCTTTGCCGCGCTCATGGCATGCACCCTCGGCATGGACGCCGAGCGCCGTCTGCGCACCACGGGAGCCCAACATCCCCTGGAGGGCGCCGTGCTCGACGCCGCGTGCTCCGCTTACGTGGAAGCCGCCGTTGAGCAAATGGACCAGCAGGTCAAGACGGACGCCGCCGTTCATGGGCTCGCCGGCAACTGGCGCTTTAGTCCCGGCTACGGCGACTGCCCGCTTTCGGCCCAGCGCGCGATCGTCAATGCACTCAACGCCACGCGGCTCATCGGCCTGACCGTCACACCCACCAGCCTACTCATGCCCACCAAGAGCGTGACCGCGGTGATCGGTCTGTTTGACGGCGAGGTCCACGACGCCCAGAGCCGCCCCACCTGCAATATCTGCCGTATGCGCGAGCACTGCCGCTTCCGCGCCGCCCACACCACCTGCTATTCCAGCCATTAGGAGCCCCCGATGTTTACTCCGCTTATCACTCATGATTCTGACGGCACTGCATTGGCAGCACCCGTTGATGCTGCACGTCGCAACGGTGCCACGTACAAGACGCGCACGATCGACGATCTGCGCATTAAGGACGATCGCCTGCGTGCGGCCATCGAGGGCACGGGACACCTGCTGTTCGACGGCGGCATGGGCACCATGTTGCAGGCCGCCGGCATGAAGGCGGGCGCCCTGCCCGAGCTGCTCAACTTTGAGGAACCCCAGGTCATTACCGACATTCAGCGTCAGTACGTCGAGGCCGGCTGCGACGTGATCACCGCCAACACCTTTGGCGCCAACGCCCACAAGCTCGACGGTGCCGCCACCGTG
>USTC01000173.1 GCA_900557505.1 uncultured Collinsella sp. | reverse complement strand
AAGCCGTGCGTGCCCAACGAGCCGTCATCGGTGCACACGTTGACCGTGGCTCCCAGCGCGCGAAACTCATCGACGCCCACGGCCTTGGAAGCGGTGCCAAAGCCCAGGCATACGTCAACGTCCACGCCCTGCTCGGCAAGCATGCCAGCCAGGCAGAGCACGGGCGGAACGCCAATGCCGCCGGCGACGAGCAGTGCTTTCCTGGTACCCTCGGGCACGAACCAGCCGCGGCCGCCAGGGCCCAGCAGGTTGGAGGTGGAGCCAGGGGCCATCTGCGACAGACGACGGGTATCATCGCCCACGACGGCGTACCACAGCTCGACGGTGCCGGCCTCGGCGTCGGCACGATAGAAGCTCAGGGGCACGCGAAGCAGCGAGGAAGCATCGCCCGGCACGGCGATATTCACGAACTGACCGGGCTTGAGCCCACTTGCAAGCTTGGGGGCCGAGATAACGAGCGAGAAGATGCCGTCGGCGATCTCCTGGTTCGAGACGACCTCGAAGTCGTGCATGCGTGCAGTGGAAGGTGTGGGCATAGACGCTCCAATCCCCCATGCGGTTGCATGGTTCAGGCGAACAGAAAGCGCGGCACCGCAAGGGCGCCGCGCACAAAAGCGATAAGGCTATGCTAGCAGATGCAGCCGTCGGCAAGCGTCTGCTTACCGCCGACGAACACATCGGTGGCACGACCGGTGAGCGTGCGGCCGGCAAAACCGGAGTTCTCGGCGCGCGACTCGTAGCCGTCCTCGCCGACCGTCCAGGTTACGGTGGGATCGAACACGGTCAGGTCGGCAACGGAGCCCGCCTTGACCTGAACCTGGTCGAGGCCCAGGATCTCACGAGGCTTGATGGCCATGAGCTCGACCATGCGGCCCATGCTCATCTTGCCCGTGTTGACCAGCTCGGTAAGCACAAGCGACAGCGAGGTCTCGAGGCCGATCATGCCGAAGGGCGCGAGCTCGAACTCACGAGCCTTCTCCCACGGAGTGTGGGGAGCGTGGTCGGTGACGATGACGTCGACGGTGCCGTCGATGACGCCCTGACGGATAGCCTCGGCATCCTCATCGGTACGCAGCGGCGGATTGACCTTGAGCGAGGTGTTGTAGGTCTCGTCCAGGTCGTTCTCGGTCAGGAACATGTGGTGCGGGGTGGCCTCGCAGGTGACCTGCACGCCAGCTGCCTTACCGGCACGCACGATCTCCAGGCCATGGGCGGTGGAAATGTGCTGGATGTGCAGCTTGGCACCGGTCAGCTTGGCGATCTCGATATCGCGGGCGATCTGCAGCTCCTCGCCTGCCGCCGGCCAGCCCTCGAGGGCCAGACGAGTAGAGACCTTGCCCTCGTTGATCTGGCCGTGACCGACCAGGTCCTCGTCCTGGCAATGGCTCATAAAGACCTTGCCGAACATCTTGCCGTAGTCCATGCAGCGACGGAGCATGCCCGCGCCCTGCACGCCGCGACCGTCGTCGGTGAAGGCGACGGCGCCGTGGGCGACCATATCGCCCATCTCGGACATGGCCTCGCCCTTAAGACCGCGGGTCATGGCGCCCGACGGATAGACACGGCAGTGACCGACCTCGGCAGCGCGGGACTTGACGAACTCCACGACGGTGCCGTTATCGGTGACGGGGTCGGTGTTGGGCATGGCACAAACGCCGGTGAAGCCGCCCTTGGCAGCTGCGCGGGTGCCGCTCTCGATGTCCTCTTTGACCTCGTAGCCGGGCTCGCGCAGGTGGACGTGCATGTCCACCAGGCCAGGAACGAGGTACTTACCGGAAAGGTCGCGGACCTCGGCTCCCTCGGCAGCGAGGTTCTCGCCGACCTCGGCGATCTTGTCGCCGTCAATCAGGACGTCAACGACACCGTCAAGCTCGACGGACGGGTCGACGACGTGGGCATTCTTAAGAAGCAAGGCCATTATCGGCACCTCCAAGCAGCAGATACAGGATAGCCATACGCACGCAGATACCGGCGTAGACCTGCTCCAGGATGACGGAGCGTTGCGGGTGGTCGGCCATATAGGAGTCGAACTCGACGCCGCGGTTGATGGGGCCCGGGTGGCAGATGATCGCGTCGGGCTTCATGAGCTTCTCACGGTCCTTGGTCAGGCCGAAGAGCTTGTGGTACTCGCGAATGGTCGGGAACGGGGCACCCTCGAGGCGCTCCTGCTGTACGCGCAGCATGTAGACGACGTCCAGCTCGGGCAGGACGGAATCGAGGTCGCTCGTCACGTGGTCGCAGCCCAGAACCTCGGGCGCCGGCGGCAGCAGCGTGCCGGGGGCGACGGCGTAGGTCTCGCAGCCCATGATCTTCAGCGCGGGAATCAGCGAGCCGCAAACGCGGGAGTGGGCGATGTCGCCGACAACGGCGACCTTCAGACCGTGGAAGTCACCCTTGTGCTCCCAGATGGTGTACAGGTCGAGCAGAGCCTGCGTAGGGTGGTTGTGCTTACCGTCACCGGCGCAGATAACACTCGCGGGCGAATTCTGCGTGACGATGTAGGGAGCACCGGCATGCTTGTCGCGCACGACGATGCAGTCGATCTTGTAGGCGTTGAGGGTCTCGACGGTATCGACGAGGCTCTCGCCCTTGACCGTGGAGGTCGAGGAGCCACCGAAGTTGAGGCTGTCGGCGGAAAGACGCTTCTCGGCGAGCTCGAAGGAGCTGCGGGTACGCGTCGAGGGCTCGTTGAACATGTTGACGATGGTCTTGCCCTTGAGCGTGGGGACCTTCTTGATGGCACGCTCGTTGACCTCGGAGAACGCCTTGGCGGTCTCGAGGATGAGCTTGATGTCCTCTTCGGAGTACTCGGTAATGTCGATCAGGTGCTTATGATTGAACGCCACGGTACTACTCACCTCCCAGCGGCGCGGAGCCCACGTGGGAACCCGGCGCGACGTCGTTGATCTCGACAGCGGTACGGCCGTCGACTTCCTTCATATATAGGTGCACGTTCTCCTCGTGCGACGAGGGAACGTTCTTGCCGACAAAGTCCGGCGAGATAGGGAGCTCGCGGTGACCGCGGTCAACGAGAACTGCCAGCTCGACTCGGCTCGGACGGCCCAGGTCCATAACGGCGTCCAGAGCGGCGCGGATGGTGCGACCCGTGTACAGGATGTCGTCCACCAGCACGACGCGCTTGCCGTCGACGCTGAAGGGAATGTTGGTAGCGTGGATCGCGGGAGCGAAATTGGTCGCATAGTCATCGCGATAGAAGCTGATGTCCAGGCTGCCGAGCGGAACGTCGACACCCTCGATCTCCTTGATCGCCTCGGCGAGCTTCTTTGCCAGAAGGTCGCCGCGCGTGACGATGCCGACCAGAGCGAGGTCTTCACAGCCCTCGTTGCGCTCGAGAATCTCGTGCGCGATGCGGGTCATCGCTCGATTGACGGCGGTCTCGTCCATGATGACCGCCTTGGGGGAAGTCGTGCCCATCGATCTCCTTCCTCACATGTCTTGACTGCTGACACAGTCAAAAAAATAGATGCCCGACCGCTCAAAGCGGACCAGACACCCACAGGAAGTACTGCTCATTGACAGCTATGTAATTCCATGTGGGTATCTCGTACCCCTTTAATGGTCAAGGCATAGTGTAGCCAACCTCGGGCTCAAATGCGAGCATAAATACTAGTCAATCCGTAAACGGAGCCAATAGCTCCATAAACCTATATATATTTGTGGGACGCGCTTGAAAACCTTGTTGCGAGCTGGCATAATCCCCTCTGCTGCACGCTAATCGGATCTACGTCCAGGGCCGTAGCGTGGGCACTATCGCCAAAAGAGGAATATCTCTGTGTAGATTACGCACAGGGAGCTGCTTCTGT
>USTC01000172.1 GCA_900557505.1 uncultured Collinsella sp. | reverse complement strand
TCGGAAACTCCATGTCCAGCGATGCCCGCCCTGTTATAGAAAAAATAGCGGAGCGCCTTCCGCTGACCATCGGCATCAACGTGATTTCCCTCCTGTTGACGCTGCTCATCGCCGTTCCCACTACCGCCGGTACGGGAAGCGAAGTCACGCTCGCAGCGGTTATCACCGATAACGAGACGCACTATAAATACCCCATTAACGACTTTGTGCTCATCCCGCGTTTTGCGGTGCACGACCCCGAGTTTACGCGCGGGTTGCCGGCGTCCATTACGGGGCAGACGGGTATGGATGCCCTGACGCATGCTGTCGAGGCCTTTATCGGCCGTAGCACCACGCCCTACACGCGCAAGATGGCGCGTCAGGCGGTCCAGCTCATCCGCGACAATTTGCTCGAGGCCTATGAGCATGGCGACGACATGCGTGCGCGTCGCAATATGCTTTCGGCGGCGTATAAGGCGGGTGTTGCGTTTACCCGCTCCTATGTCGGATATGTGCATGCCATCGCGCACAGTCTGGGCGGCCGATACGGAATTCCGCACGGTTTAGCCAACGCGACCATCCTGCCGCACATGCTTCGCGCTTATGGTGACGCCGCCGCCCCCAAGCTTGCCGATCTTGCTCGCATGGCGGGCATTGCGCCGGCTACCGCGCAGGACAGTCTTGCGGCCGAAGCCTTTATCGATTGGGTCGACCGCATGAACGAGGCCCTGGGAATCCCCAAATATGTCTCGGGTATTCGCCGCTCCGATATTCCGCAAATGGCGTCCCATGCCGATGCCGAGGCCAATCCCCTGTACCCCGTTCCTCTTTTAATGGACCGCCTGGAGCTCGAGCATATGTACGAAGTTGTTGCAGGTGGTATGTTTGAGGACGAGAACTAGGAGGGTCCATGAACACCGAGGAAATTGCGCGCATCGTCGGCGATCAGCGCACTTACTTTAAGACGCACGCCACGTTTGATGTCGATGCTCGGCGTCGTGCGCTCGTGAGTTTACGCGATGCGGTACGGGCCCACGAGGCCGATATTGCCCATGCGCTCAAGACCGATTTGGGAAAGTCACATGACGAGGCGTATATGTGTGAGATCGGCACCTCGCTTTCTGAGATTCGACATCAGATTGCGCATGTGGCTCGATGGAGTCGCCCGCGTCTGCGTCCGTGTGACCTCGCCAACGCCGTGAGTGTGTGCAAGACGCAGGCCGTGCCCTATGGCGTCACACTCATCATGGCTCCGTGGAACTACCCGTTTTTGCTGACGCTCGAGCCACTCGCCGGCGCCCTTGCCGCGGGCAATACCGTGGTCATCAAGCCGAGCGCATATGCTCCGGCATCGAGCGCGGTGCTCAAGCAAATCTGTGAAGAGGCATTTGATCCGTGCCTGGTGACGGTCGTCGAAGGCGGGCGTGCCGAGAACGAGGCGCTGCTCGATGAGTGCTGGGACAAAATCTTCTTTACCGGAAGCGTTCCGGTCGGCAAGCTCGTCATGGAGCGCGCAAGTAAAAACCTTACGCCCGTGACGCTTGAACTGGGCGGAAAGAGTCCCTGTATCGTGGATGCGACGGCAAACTTGAAGGTCGCGGCACGGCGTATCGCCTTTGGTAAATGGCTCAACGTGGGGCAGACCTGCGTGGCGCCCGACTACCTACTGGTCGATACGCGTGTGCACGACGAGCTGCTGGGCCTCATCAAGGAGGAGGTCCGCCGTATGTTTGGCGAGCATCCGCTCGATAACGAGGATTACGGGCATATCGTCAACGCCAAGCATTTTGCGCGTGTACGCGGGCTAATCGACCCCGATAAGGTTGTGCTGGGAGGCACGGCGCGCGAGTCGTCGCTCAAGATTGAGCCGACGATTCTAGACGGTGTGTCCCCCGATGACGCCGTGATGCAGGAGGAGATTTTCGGTCCCATCTTACCGGTGCTAACGTTTGAGAGCTTAGACGAGGCCGAGACGTTTATTGCGGATCGTCCGACGCCGCTGGCCCTGTATATCTTTAGCCAGGATCGTGCGGTTCAGCAACGCTTTGTGCGCTACGTGCCCTTTGGCGGCGGCTATGTTAACGACACCATCATGCATCTGGCTACGAGCCATATGGGCTTTGGCGGCATGGGTGCGAGCGGTATGGGGCAGTACCATGGCCGCGAGAGCTTCGATACGTTTAGCCACAAGAAGAGCATCGTGAACAAGGCAACGTGGCTGGACGTGCCGTTTCGGTATGCGCCCTACGCAAGCTGGAAGCACAAGTTCGTGCGCATGTTTGTGCATTAGGAAATGGCAGGTAATACGAACAAGTGTTCCTATTACCTGTCATTTACGTTAGACTACTGCTATGGGGTACGGATGGGCCAACTCCCTTTAGAAGGGAATTGGTATGAACGTAAGCGATGTTATGTCGTTACTGGCGTTGTTAATCGCGGCTATCGAACTCGGCCTGTTTATCGGCCGAATGAAATAGCCGCCCCCGCGTAAGCGAAGACGGCCACTTCTCACGATGAAAACGTGTATCGGAGTTGGCAAGACCCGCTGCAACGGGTGCCATCCGTGCCTCTATCTTATCTGCAAGCGCTCTGTCTCGCAAGCGTTGCGGCAAGCGATTGAAAGACGCAGGCAGGATGAATTTGTGTCCGCACGGGCCCGTAAACTTCTCAGTGAGGTTAAGCGCTGGTTTATCCGGCCGTTAGAGGAGTTGCCATGTACGAGCCTTCACGTGTTCTTCTGTCGTTTCATATCGCGGGATTTCAATATGCCGACGGCGCTTTGGTCCTAGGCGATCTTAAAGTGGGCGATAAACTGACGCTGTGCGCCGAGCGCGATAATCCCCATGATTCCGAGGCGGTTGCAATCTATTACGGCAAGACCAAACTTGGCTATGTTCCGGGAAACGAGGTCGGCCCGCTGTCCTTGATGATGTATTACGGCCACGAGGACGTATTTGAGGCGCGCGTGCAGCAGGTTGCTCCCGAGCGCAGCCCGTGGCATCAGGTGCGCGTTGGACTCTACGTGGTGGATGCTCGCTAATCGGTAAGGGAGACTGCCATGTTTGATGGCGATGACCTGTTTGATCTGACGGATGACCCGTTTGAGTGGGATATGCTGCTCGACGATGATGAGCTGGAGCAGGACCGTAAGAAGCGGCAGGACAAGAACGCCCAGGGTGACGCGTCGAAAAAGAAAGACAAGCACCGCCGAGGTCTGTTCGGCGGGCTCTTTAGGTAACTGTCGCATCGCCACGTCTGTATACTAAACAGGTCTTTAAACAGGTCTTGTACGCGTTGCGAAATGAGGACAGAGACGATGATGTGGTTTACTGCCGACCTGCACCTGGGCGATACGAATATCTTGCACGATATGGATCGGCCGTTTGATTCGGTCGAGAAGATGAACCGCAAGGTCATTGATGCCATCAATGAGTGCGTGGCGGCGGACGACCGTCTCTATATCTTGGGAGACTTTACCTATCGTTTGCCCCCGGCAGAGGCGGTACGCCTGCGCGAGTGCATCGAATGCCAGAACGTGACGCTCATCCGCGGTAACCATGACGGTGACTGGGAAGATCCCGACGCGCCGCATATATGGGAAGACGTGCGCGATTACCTGGAGATTGCTCCCGGCTATGCCAAGGGCCATCGCCTGGTTTTGAGCCATTACCCCATGCTCAGCTGGAATGGCAAGGCGCGCGGCGCCATCATGCTGCACGGGCATATCCACAGCAGGGGAGACCGCACCAACGCACGCAACCGCAATCGCGAGCGCCCCATTTTTCGCTACGATGTCGGCCTCGACGCCAACGACTACAAGCCCGTAAGCCGAGACCAAATCCTCGGCT
>USTC01000171.1 GCA_900557505.1 uncultured Collinsella sp. | reverse complement strand
TGCGCACTTCGTGCGGCGAGGGCTTCTTGCGTCCTGCGGAGTGCGCCGGGAGGGAACTTGCTCTCCGCCCTGTGGTTCGTCGCTGTTGTGCGGGCAATAATTAATCTGAATAAAGATGGCGCGCAGCCTTTTGGCCGCGCTTTTGTTTTGGTTTGCGCCATGTGGGGGTGGTGGCGACGTGCATTTTTGCGAGTATTCTGCAATCGAAGGCCCCTGCATACCGACCTCGGGCGAAAAATCGGGATTTATCGATGTTTTCTACGAATGATGGGCGGAGTTATGGACTGACAGCGTTTGATTTGCAGGGGTATTCGCGGTCTTTGGCATTTATCGTGGCGCCCGAAGCTCTTGGTTATGCTGAATACTCCCAAAAATGCACGGCGCCTTGAGGGGGACCTTTGCGACAAAGGAAACCGCCCCGTCGAAGTATGCATTCGACGGGGCGGTTTATGCATATACCCGATTGAGGATATGCTGCGGATCTGTTAGAACTTGACGGTCGGTGCCTGGCGGGCGGCCTCAGCTGCCTCGAAACCCTGGCGCTCCTTAAACTGGAAGATGCCGGCAAAGATGACGGCCGGGAAGGTCTGGATGGCGTTGTTGTAGCTAAGCACGCAGTCGTTGTAGCTCTGGCGCGCGTAGCTCACCTTGTTCTCGGTGTCCTCGAGCGTGGCCTGGAGCTGCGTAAAGTTGGTGTTCGCCTTAAGATCGGGGTAAGCCTCGGCCACGGCGAAGAGCTGGCGCAGAGCGCCGGTCAGCACGTTGTCGGCTTCCATCTTGGCTTCGGGCGTGGTGGCGCTCACGGCGGCGTTGCGCGCGTTGACCACGGCGGCAAGCGTGTCCTGCTCGTGCTTGGCGTAGCCCTTGACGGTCTCGACCAGGTTAGGGATCAGGTCGTTGCGGCGCTGCAGCTGCGTGTCGATGTTCTGCCAGGCGTTATCGATGCGATTGCGCTTGGTGACCATGTTGTTGTAGATGCCGGCGATGGCGCAGACAATCACAACGACAACAACGATACCGATGATGACGGGAATCATGGTGTCTCCGTTTCGAATGGCCGCGGCGTCTTCCGCCAGCTGCCGTTGGTGTAACGCTACTAGTATACCCGCAACCTTTGGCGATACCGAACTTTCCGGTAAGCGTTATGTTTCCACCAAGGTGAGGCCATTCGCCAGAGGGCGGGCGATACAGGTGTAAGATATGCGACAGATTAGTGAGTGCTGTCTTTTCCTTGAGGAGGGCGATACGTATGGACCTTCGCATCAAGAAAACCTATCGGGCCCTGTTCGAGGCCTTTACCGAGCTGCTCGAAGAGCATCGGTTTGAGGACGTGACGGTTGCCATGCTGTGTGACCGCGCTATGATTCGTCGGACGACGTTCTACAAGCACTTCCGCGACAAGAACGATTACTTTGCCTTCTATATCGATGAACTCATGTCGGGCCTGCCGCAAAAACGGGATGATGCGGATGGCGCGGATGGCGCCGAGGACGTGCGCGCGCTTCGCCACGAAGTGTTCGCCGATGCCATGGATCTGATTCTGGCGCATGAGCAGCTCATGGATAACATTTTGGCGAGCAGCATGTCGGGTATGCTGACCAGCATGATTTGCGACCGCATCGCGCTCTCCATACGCGGGCGCGTGATGAGCGCGCTTGACGAGGACGCGCTCGCGCCCGTATCGCTCGAGACAACGTCTGAGTTTGTCGCCGGTGGCATTATTCGGCTTTTTACCATGTGGTGGGAATCGGGCCACGTACTAGAGCGCCGATCCGAAATCGCCGACGTGGTCGATGCGCTGTTTGAGCGGACCATGACACCGGTGAATCACTAAAGTGGCGGAGAGAGGGGGATTCGAACCCCCGGAACGCTCTCGCGCTCAACGGTTTTCAAGACCGCCGCATTCAACCGCTCTGCCATCTCTCCGTGAGTCGTAATGATAGCATCGTTTTGAATTTGTAACAGGGAAGGCGAACGATGACGATCACCGAAATCGACGAGAAGTTCATGCGCGAGGCGCTGGCGGAGGCTCGCGCCGCCGCTGCGGTGGGCGAGGTACCGATTGGTGCCGTGGTAGTGCGCGCGGGTGAGATTGTCGCGCGGGCGCACAATCGGCGCGAGCTCGACCAGGATCCTTCGGCTCATGCAGAGTTCGCGGCCGTGTGCGCTGCCGCTCGGTCGCTCGGTCGCTGGCGCCTTTCCGATTGCACGGTCTACGTGACGCTCGAGCCCTGCTGCATGTGTGCGGGGCTTATGGTCAACGCGCGCGTGGGGCGCTGCGTGTATGGCGCGGCTGATGCCAAGGCGGGCGCGCTGGGATCCCTATACGATTTGAATGCCGACTCGCGCCTGAATCATCGGTTTAACGTGACGGCTGGGGTCCTGGCGGATGAATGTCGCGAGCTGCTGAGTAACTATTTTGGCGGTCTGCGCGGAGCGGGCGGCGCTGATTGCGGTTGTGGGGCCGATCTTGAAGCCCACGCCGCTCACGCCGCAGCGCTTGCAGGTGCCGGTGAGGATGCTGACACGGCGGTTGACTTTGGTCCTGCGTGCCGCCGGTCCCGCCGTGTGCTGCTGGCGATCGACTCCTTTAAGGGCAGCGTTTCGAGTGCGCAGGCGGAGGCGGCGGTTGCCGAAGGCGTGCGCCGTGTGTGGTCCGATGCCGAGGTGCGCGCATTGCCGCTGGCAGATGGTGGCGAGGGAACGCTCGATGCCGTTGCTGCGTGCGGCGGTGAGATTGTGACCTGCGAGGTGGCAGGCCCCTTGGGCGACCGCGTGTCTGCCCGGATACTGGTGGACGGCGAGCGCGACTCGGCTGTAATTGAGATGGCTGAGGCGGCGGGTATTGGGTATTCACCCTGCACGGAATCGGCGGCGCTCGCGGCTTCGACCTATGGCGTGGGCGAGCTGATGCTCCGTGCGGTTCGCGCCGGGGCAAAGACTATCTATATTGGTCTGGGCGGCAGTGCCACCAACGACGGTGGCGCCGGCATGCTGCAGGCGCTGGGCGCGCGTGTGGTCGATGATCAGGGATGCGATGTCGCCCCCGGTCTTGCCGGCCTTGAGCAGGTGGCGAGCGTTGATTTGGCGCCAGCTCTGCAGGCTTTGGATGATGCTCGTATCGTTGTGCTTTCCGATGTCGAGAATCCGCTCGTGGGGCGTCGAGGCGCACTGGCGGTGTTTGGCGGGCAGAAGGGCCTGCCGGCGGATGATGTCGAGGTGCTGTGCAGATACGACGGCTGGATGGTCGGCTACGGTCGCCTGCTCGATGCGGCAATTTTCGAGGCGCGAGCCCAGGGGTTGTTGCGCACACCCGAGAACGCACGGACATTTGGCTCGGTGCTTGGCGTGCCCGGCGCGGGCGCTGCCGGTGGCTTGGGCGCGGCGTTGCTGGCGCTCGGCGCGGAGCTACGCTCGGGTGTGGAGACGGTGCTCGATCTCGTGGGGTTTGACGAGCGTGTACGCGATGTCGACCTGGTCATAACGGGCGAGGGCAATATGGATGAGCAGTCCGCCGCCGGTAAGGCACCGGTGGGCGTGGCCCGCCGCGCGAAGCGATATGGCAAGCCGGTGGTCGCCGTCGTGGGCGGTCGTGCTGACAACCTGGATGCGGTGTATGGGCAGGGCGTCGACCTGGTTTTGCCGATCTGCCGCAAGCCCATGGGCCTTGAGCTGGCGCTCGATCCCCAGGAAGCCACAACCAACCTCATCTGCGCCGGCGAAGCGGCCGCCCAAGCCTACGACCTTGGCCGCATCTAAAAGTAGTCAAAAAAGCCCCGTCCCAAATTAGCTACCGCTTGCACCGATTATTCGCCCGGGTTGATGTTCGC
>USTC01000170.1 GCA_900557505.1 uncultured Collinsella sp. | reverse complement strand
AAGGACATGCTCAACGCCCTTATAGTCGCCAACGGTCATGCCGTGGCGAAGGACTTCCCGCCCGATACGGCGTATTCGCAGCTATTTCATTCGCTGGAAAGCTAAGACAACTCCCGCTTCCCAGCGAATCTCCATCGTTTGTTCGGTACCCGTTTTCAAACCTTTGTTCGATAATCGAGACATGGAAAGTTGGATGAAAGACAGCAAGGGCAGGATGAGGCGCGTCCGCAAGCGCTACGTGGACGTCGTCGCCCGCATGCGCGAGGACGGCTCCATGGAGCCGCTGAGCGTCGCGTGGCGCGACGGCCGCTCTTTCCGCGTGACGGAGGTCGTCGAGGCGGGGGAGTTCCGCCCCGGCTCCGACGGCTATTTCACCGCCAGGTACCGCATCCGCATCGGAAACAGAAGGACGAGCCTCTATTTGGAGCAGCGATTGAACCGCCCCGAGACGGGCATGCCGCCGACAGTGCGCTGGTGGGTTCACGAGTTCGAATGAACTCCTTTTTCCTACATCGGAACTCCTTCGGGAAAGGATTCCCATCATGGCAACACCGTTCAGTGCACGCCTTTCAGCGATCCTCAAGTCCCGCGGCATGTCCCAGACGGATCTTGCCGCGGTATCGGGACTCACTCCGTCGGCCATAAACCGCTACGTCAACGGCAACCGCGTTCCGAGCATCGAGGTTACCGAGCGGATCTGCGCCGCTCTCGGCGTCGGGCCCGAGGTCTTTGCGGACTCCCTTTCCGCATTCTCCGCGAAGCAGCTTGCCGACTTCTGCCGCGAGAACGCCCCTTGCTACACCGCCGACGAGAAGCTTGAAATCGTCAAGGCGTTGCTAGGGTAGGGCGGCGAGGTCCGAGAGAACACGACAAGGAGATGCGGACGCTGCCGCAAGTAGCAGCGCTTTCTCTTCAGGGGAAAGCCGCCGTTGAGCATTCGCGAACCATTTCGCGAAATGCTCCATCCGCTTTTCTCTAACCCTTTCGGCATCCCCGTATTCCAAGGGATCCGTGGCCATGCCCAGACTGGCTATCCACGATTCGTCCATGATGTTGTCCACGGACAGGTCAAGCTCAAACCTGGCGAGAACGGCGGCTTCAAACCCCGGCAGCCTTTCGCGCATCCGGATAAACGCATGCAGATCGGGTTCGGGGTAGGGGCAGATGCGAAGCCCTTCACGGCCGATCGCGCCTGTCGCGAAATCGGCGAACTCCTCAGCCCTGCGCTTAACGATATCGAGCGAGGCGTCCGAGCCCTCGGCAAACCACTCCGTGAACACCCACGGCAACATTGCCGGATCGTGTGGAAGCAGGTCGTCGAAGGCCCATTCGTCCTCGTCCCCGGCCGCCTCGAGCCACGCCCTAAGCGTCTGGTAGCTGACCTTCCCCCGCCTGCCGATTTGGATTCCCGGGCAGTCGAAGGCGAAGTCGGGCCCGAACAGCCTCCTCATGGTCTGCGCGGCGTCGTACATCGTCATGCGCCTCTTCCCGGCGAAATGATCGTAAAAGTCTTCGACGAACACGTACGGGTTTTCCCATTTGTCAGGCATCTGCATCCGGCGCCCTCTCTTTTCGCGACTTCCTGTTGCTGCGGTCTTTCTTGACACCCCCCAAGGTGAACAGTGGGGATTCTCGCTTCTCAATAAGCTCTAGTATCGGCTGCTTTTGGTGCTGATCGCCCCTTCATCTGGATATGCGAAAACGACGTTGCAGCCAAGGTCTTCCAGCACGAATGTGACGGCTCTGGCGGTTGCATTCGCTTGACCGAATTTTCCAAGATCGCGGCCGTGGTCATCGTACATTTGCTGATCTCGAAAATAGGTGAGCACGACCTGCTCGGGCGGCTTGCCTGTTAGGTCGATTTGGTCATCGACAACCGCGAAGGCGTAGTCTACCTGTTGCCTCTGGATGCTAAGCGCATGCTCTAGGAGGCTCCATGCGTCCTCTGGTGGTAGGCAGTCGTTGTCGGGCTTTTCCCACCTCTTGACGGTTTTGATGTTCACGTCAAGCTCATCAGCGACGTCCTGCTGTGAGAATCCGACTCGGTCGCGCATCGCTCGGAACTGCGCCTTGGACCTGACCTCCTTCGGTTTCGTCAAGTCGGAAACCGCAACTTCCTCCCAGCCGTTCCACGGCGTGTGGACGGGGACCGTGCCGTCCACCCCGTTGCGCTCGAACAGCTCCCGCATGGCGTTGTCGTAAGGCTCGGGGGTGTCGTAATCGTCTTCCGTCAACATGATGCACACGGCGTCGATCTGATCGTATTCGTCCACTCCGTCGAACTCTTCGAGGACGGCGCAGCATTCGCTTCCATTTTCGGTTGCCTGAATCTCGCCGAACATAACCCTAAGCTCTGCCATTTTAGGTGCCTCCCTTATTCGTCGAATGAGATCTCGCCTTGGTCGTTGATCGTCGCAACGTACTCCTTATCGTTCAGGCTGTACGTGTGCCTGAAGATGTCCGCCGCGGTGGACAATTCGCACCCATTTTCGGGCGGATACGGCTGTTTCTGAAGCGCTTTGTATGCTGCGTTTACAGCGTGGAGCTCGCTTTTGTATTTCTGGTAATAGACGCCTTTGACCGTGGTGCCGTTGTACTTGATCGTATAGAACATGATTGCCCCTTCTTGATCGCCCTTAAAGCTCGATGTCTGCCATGTGGTAGGTGTTGCCGTCCGACTTTCTCTCGCTGACGCTGATTCGGTCGATAACGTCGTCTAGCGCGAACCGGCTCCCCATGTACTTTCCCGCAGCCGCCTTTGCTTCTTCGATAGCGTCTTCGAGGGTTTCTGACTTGCACCAATACTCGCCGAAGCCGCCATAGTTCTTTTCGTGCATCAGGCAGCAGTAAACGAGGCCGTTGTAGCTGTGCGGCTTGAAATCGGAGAAGTGGTTGAGATTCTTTTGCATGATCGCATCCTCTTTAGGATTGCAGGAGCCTTTCGCCCCTGTCGATGATTAACCGATCTATGCCTATATTATACTCAAATGAGAACAATATCCGCAGGTCAGAGGCATAGTAATGCACTATGGCGAGCATTTCCTCATATGTTCAGCTATGTCATTTCTTCTCGACCGTCTCTTCAGGCGCACCGTCGAACAGATACTGCTTGGTGAATGGAGCGGCGTCCCAGCGCAGCGCTTCGTACGCATCGCCCGCCGTGAGCCGTTTTGCCAGCACCTTGCCGTCCGCCTTGGTCTCTAAACGGTGGAAATCGGAGCAGGAGTCGCAGAAGCCGAGCACCGACCCTTCCTCGAACAGCGAGGCTATGTGGACCATGCCCTGCATGTCCATAGGCCCGACGTCGCCGCATGGCCACCTTTCGCCGTTCGCCTCCAGGCGTCCCGCCACGAGGCCGTCCTTGCGGTCGTTCTCGAGCAATTCGATGTTTCGGTTGCCGGTGATCTTTCTGATCTCGGCTTCGATTTCGTCTCTGTTCTCCTCGCGGAACAGGAGCTGCGATTCGAGCTCGTCCACGTCCCAGCTTGCCATTCCCGCATCTCCGCCTTAGTCATCGATCATTCGTCCATGGGGGTATGACGGGATCCCCGTCATACCCCCATTATATTCTAACAAGGACAATATCCGCAGGTCAGGGGGAATAGTGATGCCTTATTTCCTTGATTTTTTAGCCGCTTCGTGCGAAGTAGCAAAAAGGGCGTGAGAAGTCGCTGTGCTGAATTTGGTGCGGATTTGGCGTCAAGTTGGTGAAAGCCACCATGGATGAGCCATCTGTAGCACATGTTCGCGCCGTCGCGATGATCTTAAGTGGGCTAAACGTCACGGCCATCGCCCTGCGCGCCGCTCGGCAACCGCCCTGCCCGTCCTCACGGGCGGCTG
>USTC01000169.1 GCA_900557505.1 uncultured Collinsella sp. | reverse complement strand
CCACACCATCGACGAGGTCGTCTCGATAATCGAGGACCTCATCAACCAAAGGAGGTAGCCCATGCGCCTGTTTAAGCAGACGCCCGAGGATTACTACAACGCCCCCTACGCCGAGTTCCCGGCGCTCATCCGCGGCACCGTCGTCGTGGTCATGGGCATCCTGTGGGTCTTCTCCAAGCTCATGTGGCGCTGGAAGGTCGAGGACGCCGACCTGCTGTTTGAGCGCCAGGAAGGCCGCGGCAGCGTGGTCATCTGCAACCACACCTCGATGGCCGAGCTCCTGGCTGTAGAGACGGCGCTGTTCTTTGGCGGCCGCCGCGTCCGCCCCATCTTTAAGTCCGAGTTTGCCAAGAGCAAGATCGTACGCTGGGCTTTTAGCCGTGTGGGCGGCATTCCCGTAGAGCGCGGCACAGCTGACATGAAGTGCCTGCGTGCCGCCCAGCATGCGCTGCAGCGCGGTGAGGACGTTCTAATCTTCCCCGAGGGCACGCGCATCCGCTCGCGCGAGATCAAGCCCGAGGTCCACGGCGGCTTTGCGCTCATCGCCCAGATGGGCAAGGCGCCCGTCAACCCGCTCGCCATCTGCGGCTGGTCTGATATTACGCCTGCGGGCAAAAAGCTCATGCGCCCCAAAAAGTGCTGGATCCGTGCCGGCAAGGCCATCTCGCTTTCCGACGCACCGGCCGAGCTCAAGCGCAAGGAACGCCTGGCTTGGTTTGAGTCCGAGGCCATGAACCGCGTCTACGCCATGCGCGACGATCTTTGCGCCGAGCACCCGGGCAGGTTTTAGCCATGGGCGAGGAAGTCATGAATACCGCCGCGGCCGCCGCTGAGGAGGTCGTCCCCACCATCGAAATCGCAGCGCATGCCGGCACCTGTTACGGCGTGCAGCGTGCACTCGATATGGCATTGGCGGCCGCGCCGCAGGCAGGGGAGAACGCACAGGTCCACACGCTGGGTCCGCTCATCCATAACCCCATCGTGGTACGCGAGCTTGCCGAGGCCGGCGTCGGTCTGGCAGACACCTTGGACGACGCCGTATCGGGCACCGTGATTATCCGCGCCCACGGTGTGGTGCCGCAGGTCATCGACGCCGCTCGCGAGCGCGGCCTTACCGTGGTCGACGCCACCTGCCCCTACGTGAAGAAGGTCCACGTGGCGGCCGAGCGCCTGGTGCGCGAGGGCTACCGCGTGATCGTCGTGGGCGAGCCGGGCCACCCCGAGGTCGAGGGCATTCTGGGCCACGCTGGTGATGACGCTCAAGTCGTGAGCTGCGCCGCCGATGCTGACGCGCTGCCGCTCAAGGGCAAGGTGGGCCTGGTTGTGCAGACCACCCAAACCGCGCAGAACCTGGCCGAGGTTGTGGCCTCCATCACCCCGCGTGTGCAGGAACTGCGCGTGATCAACACCATCTGCGCCGCCACGAGCGAACGGCAGCAGGCAGCCGCGTCGCTTGCCAACCGCTGTGATTGCATGGTCGTCGTGGGCGGCAAAAATTCGGGCAACACCCGTCGCCTGGCGCAAATCTGCGCCGACGTCTGCGAGCACACCCATCACATCGAGGAAGCTTCCGAGCTCGAGGCCGCATGGTTTGCCAGTGCGCGCCACATCGGCATCACCGCCGGAGCCTCCACCCCGCAAGAACACATCGAACGCGCCGTTGCGCGCATCAAGGAGCTTTGCCGCTAATCATGGACCAGACCGTACCCGCATACGCCGCCGAGGTGGCCGATTACGGGCGCAGCCGCGACCCCGAGCCGGGTGAGGGCGCGCTCGTTAAGAATGTGCGTCCCGAATCGCCCGCATGGGATGTGGGTATCGAGCCGGGCATGCGCGTGCTCTCGGTCAACGGCGAGCAGCTAACCGACATGATCGTATGGCTTTGGGAGGCCGACGACGACACCGTCGAACTCGAGGTTTTCGACCCGCGCGACGGCACCGTCACCCCCGTCGAGCTTGACCGCTTCCCGGGCGAGGACTGGGGCCTGGAGTTCGACGGCCCCATCTTTGACGGCATGCGTACCTGCGTCAACGCCTGCGTGTTCTGCTTTATGACCATGCTGCCCAAGGGCGGCCGCTCCACGCTCTATATTCGCGACGACGACTACCGCCTGAGCTTTTTACAGGGCAACTTCGTCACGCTCACGAACCTCACCGACGAGGACGTGCAAAACGTCATCGACCGCAACATGAGTCCCATGAACGTGTCGGTCCACGCCGTGAGCCCCGATGTTCGCCGCCGCATGATGGGCCGCAACGCCCAGCGCGGCATGGACGTGCTCGAGGCCATCATGGCTGCCGGCATCGAGATTCACGCGCAGATCGTTTTGTGCCCCGGCATGAACGACGGCGAGGAGCTGGAAAAGACCCTACGCTTTTGTGAGGAGCACGAGCAGATCACCAGCCTGGGCATTGTGCCGCTCGGTTTTACCAAGCACCAGAACCGCTTTAGCTGGTCCTACAGCGACAAGCCCGAGCTCGCGCGCGAAACCATTGCCATGATCCGACCCTTCCAGGATCGCGCGTACGAGCGCTTTGGCCGCCACACGTTCCAGATGAGCGACGAGTTCTATCTGGACGCCGGCATCGAGCCGCCCGAGGCAGACTTTTACGACGGTTACCCGCAGTACTACGACGGCATCGGCATGATCCGCTCGTATCTGGACGAGACAGACGACGTGCTTGCCGCCGACGCCGAGCGCCTTGCCCGCGTTCGCAAGGCTATGACCGACCGCGACCAGCGCCTGTTATGTCTTTCGGGCGCCAGCGCACGCGATACCGTCGCCCGCTTCGTGGAGTCTCCACAGGGCCTTTCCGGCACCGTCACGGCCATCAAGAACCGCTACTTTGGCGGCAACGTGGACGTGACCGGCCTCATCGTCGCGAGCGATATCCTTGAGCAGCTGCCGCAAGACCTGTCGGGGGTTATGCTCTTTGTGCCTAAGCTCATGTTCAACGCTGACGGCATGACGCTTGACGAGTATCATCGTGACGATTTACTCGCAAGCCTTACCAGTCGCGGCGCCGAGGTTCATGTGGTGTCGACCATGCCGCATGAGCTGCTCGATACCCTGGAGCACATCCTTGGCATTGTGCCTGCCGACTTTACTAATTCCACTGACCCTATCCATTAAAGGAGAGCAGATGAAACCTATCGTCGCCGTCGTCGGACGCCCCAACGTGGGCAAGTCCACGCTCGTTAACCGCCTGGCCCAGACCTCGGACGCCATCGTCCACGAGTCCCGCGGCGTTACGCGCGACCGCTCGTATCACACGGCCGACTGGAACGGCCGTGAGTTCACCATCGTCGACACGGGCGGCATCGAACCGCTCAAGAGCGATGACGTCTTTGCCACGTCCATCCGCGACCAGGCCCTCGCCGCCGCCGAGGAAGCCGCCGTCATCCTGTTTGTGGCGTCACCGAGGAGGACGAGTCGGTCGCCCGCATGCTCAAGCGCTGCGACAAGCCGGTCTTTCTGCTGGTGAACAAGCTCGACAACCCCGATCGCGAGAACGACAGCATCTGGGAGTTCTATTCGCTCGGCATCGGTGAGCCCACGCCGCTCTCGGCCCTGCATGGCCATGGCACGGGCGACCTGCTCGACGATATCGTGGCCCTGCTTCCGGAGGAAGAGGACGAGGTCGCCGATGAGTTCCCCGACGCGCTGAACGTCGCCATCATCGGCCGCCCCAATGCCGGTAAGTCGTCGCTGTTCAACCGCATCCTGGGCGCCGACCGCTCCATCGTGTCCAACATCGCCGGCACGACGCGCGACGCCATCGACACCGTCGTGGAGCGCAACGGCAAGCACTACCGCATGGTCGACACCGCGGGTATTCGCAAGAAGAGCACCGTATACGAGAAC
>USTC01000168.1 GCA_900557505.1 uncultured Collinsella sp. | reverse complement strand
TCGAGGCGACCAATATGTTGCTCAACACGCTCGATGGCGTGGAGGGGGAGAGCGGTCTCAAGACGCTCAAGCTTGGCCATCAGCTTATGAATGTCTAGGTCTTGGGCATGTCTGTCTGCCTCTGAGCCGCCTGTTTTTGCCGTAAAACTACCATTCGCCGGCTTTTTCCTACCGTTCACCCTACTATGAAAACGATTGCAGACATATGAAACTGAAATCGATTACAGTATAAGTGTCAAAGATGGCCGGGTGCAAATGCGCCCGTTGGAGGAAAGGGAAGTCATGGACTACCGCAAATCAGCCCAAGAGGTGCTCGACAACATCGGTGGCGCCGACAACGTTGTTTCGGCCGCGCACTGCGCCACGCGCCTGCGCCTGGTGATTGCCGATAACACCAAGGTTAACAAGGAGGCCATCGAGAATGTCGATGGCGCTAAGGGCGTCTTTGAGGCCCAGGGCCAGCTCCAGATTATTTTTGGCACTGGCACCGTCAACAAGGTCTACGACGAGTTTATTGCGCTCAGCGGCGTCGAGGCTGCCACCAAGGCCGAGGTCAAGGAGGCCGCGGCGCAGCAGCAGAACATCTTTATGCGTGCCATTAAGGTGCTCGGCGACGTCTTTGTCCCCATCATCCCCGCCATCGTGGCCTCGGGCCTGCTGCTGGGCATTATGAGCGCCCTCAACTTTATGGCCTCCAACGGCTTTATCGCGCTCGACACCAATAACTTTATTTATAAGATTGCCGACCTGGTCTCGGGCACGTCCTTTAGCATTCTGCAGATCCTGATCGGTTACTCCGCGGCTAAGGCCTTTGGTGCCAACCCGTACCTGGGCGCCGTCGTCGGTGGTGCATTCATCAACTCCTCGCTGCAGAGCGCCTATACGGTTGCCTCCGAGGGCGTGCAGACCATGGTCAACGTCATCCCCGGCGTGTACAGCTTTGAGTGGGTCGGCTATCAGGGTCATGTGATTCCCATCGTCATCGCCTGTGCCATTCTCGCCTTCCTCGAGAAGCGCCTGCACAAGATCGTTCCCGAGATGTTCGACCTCTTTGTGACTCCTCTCGTCTCCGTGTTCGTGACCGTGCTCGTGACGCTCGTTGCCGTCGGCCCCATTTTTGTCTGGGCTGAGAACGCCATCCTCGGTCTGATTCAGGCCCTGCTGACCCTGCCCTTCGGCATCGGTTCCTTTATCGTCGGCCTGTTCTATGCCCCCACGGTCGTTACCGGTATCCACCAGATGTACACCGCCATCGATCTGGGCCAGCTCGCTCAGTATGGCGTGACCTATTGGCTACCCATCGCCAGTGCCGCCAACATCGCTCAGGGTGGTGCCGCGCTCGCCGTTGCCTTTAAGACCCGCGATGCCAAGATCAAGGGCCTGGCGCTTCCTTCGGCCCTGTCCGCCTTCATGGGCATTACCGAGCCTGCCATCTTTGGTGTGAACCTGCGCTTCTTTAAGCCCTTCATCGCCGGCTGCATCGGCGGCGGTTGCGGTGCCCTGGTCTGCGCGCTCACTTCGCTGGCTGCCTCCGGCACGGGCGTCACCGGTATCTTCGGTATCCTGCTGTGCCTGGCCCAACCCGTGCAGTACGCGATCATGTTTGCGGTCGCCGTGCTGGTTTCCTTTGCCGTCTCGTTTGTCCTGTACAAGGACGAGCCCAAGGCTTCCGAGCAGGCCTAAGAGCTTTTGATTGAGGGGATGCCCGCGGGTTGTATGCTCGCGGGCGTTTCCCGTATCTGGTGCCGATCTCTTGTGCCTTGTAACTTTCGATCCGTTAGGACTTTGATATGTCTAATGCACTTGGTCGCGACCTTGCAAAGCTGGTCGCCGCTGTTGACGCCGCCGCCTCTGAGTGCGGTCATGGCGCGTATGGCCAACGCTTCCATATAATGCCGCCGGCGGGCTGGCTCAACGACCCCAACGGTCTTTGCCAGGCGGGTGGCGTGTTCCATGCCTATTTTCAGTATGCGCCGTTTGATGTCGAGGGCGGCGTTAAGGCCTGGGGCCATGCGACGAGTCGCGATCTTATGACGTGGGACTACGTTGGCGCCCCGCTGCTGCCCGACGAGCCGTTCGATTGCCACGGCGTGTATTCGGGCTCCGCGCTTGCCGAGGACGGTCGCATTCGCGTACTTTATACGGGCAACGTTAAGCTTTCCGATTCGGACGGGACGTACGACTACGTCAATACCGGCCGCCGCGCCGATACTGTTTATGTCGAGAGCGTTGATGGCCTTGCCGGTCGGGAGTTCAGCCAAAAGCGCGTGGTGCTGGCTTCCGAGGATTATCCCGAGGATTTGACCTGCCATGTGCGCGATCCCAAGGCGTGGCGTGACACGGACGGGCGTTATCACATGGTGCTGGGCGCGCGTCGTCGCGTGGATGGGCCGCATGTCGAGAGCCGTTTTTGTGCGATGCACGGCGAGGGTGCCGGGCGCGATGTGGGCGAGATCTTGGTGTATGGCTCGGCCGATATGCTGAGCTGGGAGCTCGAGAATCGCGTGTCTACGCCCGAGCGCTTTGGCTTTATGTGGGAGTGCCCGGGATACCTTGAGCTTGAGGCCGATGGCGTTGTGCCGGCGAAGTGGCTGTCCTTCTCTCCCCAGGGGCTCGAGGGCGGTCGTTGGGACCGCGGCAACGTATACGCTGCTGGCTACATGCCTGTAACAGGCGACATTACCGGTGGTGACGGTGCCTATGAGCTGGGCGAGTTCCGTCTGTGGGACGCCGGTTTTGACTTCTATGCTCCGCAGGAGTTCACGACCGAGGACGGTCGCCACATTTTGATCGGCTGGATGGGCATGCCCGATGAGCCGACCTATGGCAACGACCCCACCGTGGCGTGCGGCTGGCAGCATTGCATGACGGTGCCGCGTGAGCTCACAGCCGGTGCCGACGGCGTGGTGCTGCAGCAGCCGGCGCGCGAGATCGAGCGTCATTATGCCTCGGTGCGCGTGGGGGAGGGCTCGTTGGAGGTTGCCGGCGATACCTGCTTTGACGTTGTTGTTGACGGTGTCGACGGCGCGTTTACCGCGACCGTTGATGGCGAGCTGAAGCTGGCGTTTGTGCCCGCCGAGGGCGAACTGCCCTCGCGCTTTGAGATGCGATTTACCGATGAGGGTCGCGCTTCTGCCGGCTGCGGTCGTACCGTGCGCTGGGAGCCCGTCGACGAGGTGCGCAACGTGCGTATTGTTGGCGATGTCTCGTCGGTCGAGGTGTTCGTGAATGATGGCGCGCTCGTGTTTTCGACGCGCATCTATCCCGAGGCCTATGGCGTGACCGTTGACGCTCCGGGTTCGAGCGTGACCTATCACACGCTCATCATCTAGGCGATTCGTCGCATATCGGCGCTATACTGCAGCCGTTGCCCACGATGCGGGGAACACCCGCACCGTGGGTTTTTGTTTATGAAGGGACGGTGCCGTATGGATGTGCAGCAGCTAGAAGAGGCTTGGGCTTTGAGGGCCGGCGCGCGTGGGGCGCGACTGCTTACGGCCTCGCATGTGCCGGCGGCGCTGTCGATTCTGGGGGTCGTGCGCCCCGGCGATCGCCTGGTTGCGTTTGCCGATGACTTTGCCGATGCGTTTGCCCGCGGCTTTGATGGACGCAATGTTGTGCTCGTGGACCCGCCGTCGGTTGCGGCGTTTACCGCCGCGTCCAAGGGCTTTGATGCTTCGTTTGATGCCGAGAGTCCGCACCTGTGGTGGTTCGTCAACTCCATCGGCGGGTTTGGTCTGCGTGTGCCCGACCTTCGCGCTCTTGGCCGCGCGGCTCGTGAGGCCCGCGCGCTGCTGATTGTGGACAACACCGTGGCGTCGGCTTTTGGCTGCGAACCGCTGCGGCTGGGTGCTGCGCTGTCGCTC
>USTC01000167.1 GCA_900557505.1 uncultured Collinsella sp. | reverse complement strand
GGAGCGTTTTTTCTCGGCGCTGCCGCCAACGGACGGTGAACTTGCCGCCGCTGGCGTATGGGCGGGCGAGTAGTTCTCCGCCTATTTTGAGGGCCTGCCTGTCGACTTTGAGCGCGCCGAGCGCCTCGTCGCGGTGGGCGGTACCGTCACCACGCTCGTGGCGCTGGTCCACGAACTGGAGCCGTACGACTCGAGCTTTGTGCACCTGCGCGAGCTTTCGATGGAGCAGATCTCGGCCGCCATCGATCGTATATCTACGCTGGATGTGGAGGGTATCGCTGCGCTGCCGGGCGTGCAGCCCAAGCGCGCGGGCGTGATTCTGGCCGGCGCCGTGGTGATTCGCGAGCTCATGCGCGCCGGTGGCTACGATGCGCTCACCGTAAGCGAGAACAGCCTACTCGCTGGCATGGCCGCCACCATCAACGAGGTTCTCGACGGCGCGACTCCCACCATCGCCTGGACCCCCACTCTCAGCACCCTCTAAATAAGTTGCGGTGAAATACGGACTAAAATCGCCCTTTCGGGCACCAAACAGTCCCTATTCCACCGCAACTCAACAGCCGGCACTTGGGGACGTTCCTTTTCTGCCGGCACCTGGGGACAGTCCTTGCGGGGCGTCCCCACAGCGCCTATGCCAGCTTGTCGATTTGCCCAATCTCCCAAAGCGGAATATTGACGAGCATGCCCTCGTCTCTATATGCCGCCAGTGAGCTCCTCACGCAACGCTCGAGCTTGAATTTTTCGCAGGCTATTTTCAGACTCTTCGCTTTAAGGTTCTCTGCCGCCTTGACCTCAAGCGGAAGCACGGTTCCCGCATGGTCGATGGCAAAGTCGGTTTCGGCATTGCCAGAGGTAGAGGACCAATATGCGGGAGTTTTGTCCTGGAGCAAAAGCTCCTGCGCGACGTATTGTTCGGTCAGCGAACCTTTAAACTCGGTAAAAACAGCGGATCCGTTAAGAACGATGGCCGGAGAGAGACCGGAGAGCGCTCCGAGGATGCCGGTGTCGATGCAGAACAGTTTGAAGCCCGAGAGGTCTTCGTAGCTCGAGAGCGGCGCCTTTAGAGCGGAAACACGTGGCACCTTATGAACGATTCCGTAGTCCGTGAGCCACTGGAGGCTTTCCTCGAAATCGCGTGCGCGCGCTCCGGGGCGAAGGGCGCCATAGACAAACTTCTTGTTCTCCTTTGCAAGCTGGCCGGGAAGGGATTTCCAAACCAACCTCATGCGCTCGACGATGCGGGCGGGTGCATGTTTGCCAAAATCGGATTCGTAAGCCTCGATGATTTGCTGTTGAAGCCTTCGGGCTTCGATGAAGTCGCGTGTCTCGGCGAAAGTGGAGACAACTTCGGGCATACCGCCGACAACAAGGTATTCCTTGAGCAAGTGCTCGAGCTTTTCGGTAACGTTTGCTAGAAGGTTCATGTCTGCGGCAAGGATGGCGTCGGCGAGCGGGTTGCCGTCGACGGCACGAACGAACTCGGCAAACCCCATGGGACGCATGGTGAGCTGGTCGATTTTGCCGACGGGAAATGACTCGTTTTCGCGTCGGAGCGCGAGGCCCATATAGGAACCGGCTGCCACGATGTGGTATTCGGGTGCAAGCTCGTTGAAGTACTTGAGCGAGGTGATCCCGCGTGGCGCCTCTTGGATCTCGTCGAAGATGATGAGCGTGTCTTCCGGCGTTACGGTTTGGCCACGTAGGAGTTCTATCTGGGAGATGATGCGCTTGGGGTCGAGGTTCCCATCGAACAGCGAGCGTGTGCTCGGCTCGAGCATAAAGTCAAAACGAATGACGTTTCGATACTGCTGGCTTGCGAATTCGTTAAGAAGCCAAGTCTTTCCTGTCTGGCGGGCTCCCTTAAGCAAGAGAGGTTTGCGATTCGCCCTTGATTTCCAAGCGATAAGTTCACTCATAAGCTGTCGCTGCATATTGCCTCCCAACCCTCTCGGCTAGTATAAGGCCATTTGGGAGTTTCCATCGGAAAATGTGGGAGACAACCACGTTTTTCCATCGGAAAATGTGCGAGACAGCCACGTTTTTCCATCGGAAAATGTGTAAATACCAACCTAAGTTGCGGTGGAATAGTTCCTAAATGGGCTGATAAACTGCCAAAACAGGAACTATTCCACCGCAACTTAGAGCCCCGCCGGCGTGTAAAAGAAACGAGCCCGCATCCCTTGGGGACACGGGCTCGAAAGCTCCATATGGTAGGGGCGGTGGGACTCGAACCCACAATCCTTGCGGCGAGAGATTTTAAGTCTCCTGCGTATGCCAATTCCGCCACGCCCCCGTGAGACTAGAAGTCTAGCACAAGCCGTCCGTTACGCGTTGACGGCCATCGAGTGTTGGCCCGACTTCTCCAGGAACTCTTGGAACTTTGCCTCGTCGCCCTTGTTTTGATACTGCAGGGCCAGCAGGTACTCCAGTCGGCAGCGCTTGACCGGGTCGTCGCCGACATCCTCGAGCATGCGCTCCAGCTCGGGAATGTCGTTGTGGCGCTTGAGGATCATCGTGTCGTACATCAGCTGGCATTCGTGTGCGACTGCCTCGGCCTGACCGCCCTCAAAGCCCTTGATCTCGTGCAGCAACTCCTTGGCCTTTTTGCGGTCCTCCTGGCCAACGTAGTAGTTAAAAGCTTTGATTACCAGGTCGACGCGCTGCATCTTGGGCAGGTTGAGTCCCAGTAGCAGGTCGAACATCTCGTCGGCGCGCTTATGGTCCTCGCGCAGCAGATAGGAGTTCAGGCGCAGGTAGTCGCGGTTGTAGCGCGGGTACAGCATGCTGGTGAGTTTGCCGTCGAGCAAACGATCGAACTCGTCCCACTGCTTGGCGGCCATCAATTGCTGCAGGCGTTTAAACGTGGTGCGTTTTTTGACGCTAAAGAACACCGACACGGCGATGCAGATGATAACGACGGCGGTCCAGAGTGTGCGGGAATCGGGCATATTAGGGTCCTTAGTCGCTCATAAAGCGAGCGGTATGACAACACGTACTAGATGTATTATACGCAGCGCGCAAGCAAACTGGCATAAAAGCTCATCGAGGCCGAGTGCCATCGCTCGCTGCGGTACACTTACCTAAAGTAAACCATGAAGGGAGACATTACCTATGAAGAAGATCGTTTTGGCTTGCGGTGCTGGCGCTGCTACTTCCACGCTCGTTGCCCAGAAGGTCGCTACTCTGCTCGACGCCAACGGTTATGCCGACAAGTACGAGATCGTGCAGTGCGCCATCTCCGAGGCCAAGGATTACTGCGACGAGGGCGCTGACCTGCTGATCGCCACCACCGTTGCCCCCGAGGGCCTCACCTGCCCGTACGTGAGTGGCGTGCCCTTCATGACCGGCATGAACCGCGTTGCCGCCGAGAAGGCCGTTCTCGACGTCATGGCTCAGTAGGCGCTGACTGCATGAGTGAGCAGAACGCCAACCCGGTAGAGCTCTTTGGTATGCGCGTTGCCCATGTGGGCATTAACGCCACCGACCCGGCAGACGCCCTGGAGATCGCGGAGCTGTTCTCGACGATGATGGGCCTGCCCGTCATCGAGACCCCGGTTTCGTACTTCAACGATTCGCTGGTCGAGATCATGAAGCAGAACGGTCGTGGCACCAAGGGCCACATCGGCTTTGCCGTTAACGACATCGATGCAGCTGAGAAGTGGTTTGCCGAGCGCGGGCTCGAGGTCAACGAAGAGTCGCGCGCGCTGCTGCCCCACGGTGGTACCAAGCTCGTGTACTTTAAGCGCGAGTTCGCCGGTTTCGCCGTGCACCTGTGCCGCGAGTAGCGCACAAGCTGCCATAGCTGGCAAAAAGGGATAGGGCCGCGTGGCCCTATCCCTTTATTTATGCCGAGGGGCTTCCTGCCGCGGCAGGCGAATCGTAAAGCGG
>USTC01000166.1 GCA_900557505.1 uncultured Collinsella sp. | reverse complement strand
CCCGTGCCGCCGAGCTTCTATGCGGAGCCTTAGCCGCCATCGCAGCGCCGCGCCTGCGCGAGATGCTGAGCGGTGACATCCATACCCCCGGAGCCAACAAGGGCATCTCAAAGGTCAACGCGATTTCTATCGCGTGGCTCGTTGCCGTTATAGCCGGCGCACTCATGCTGACCGGAGAGAGCGCCTGGCTCTACCGCGGCGGCTTTTTGCTGTTTGCCCTGCTCACCGGGCTCCTTATCACCTGCGTGCAGAATACGGAGTGCATCGTGCGTCGTCTGTTGTCGGTCAAGCCGCTCGTCTGGCTGGGCCAGCGCTCGTTCTCGGTCTATCTGGTGCACTATCCCCTACTGCTTCTTATGAACCCCGCAACCCGCACTACCCGCATCGCCTGGTGGGAGCAGGTATTACAGCTTGTACTGATTCTTGCGGTAGCCGAGGTTTTCTATCGCCTGGTCGAACGCCCTTGGTCCCACAAGCCGGCCCAACAGGACAGCACGGCAAGAAAGCACGTCCTCGCGCCTGCAATGGTGCTCCCCGCGCTTGGCGCCGCATGCGTCGCCGCACTTGCCTTCGCGCCGCTTGACTGGGCAGGCATCGCCACCGCCCGCGCTGAGCAGCTCCGTCCCGAGCTTGCCCAGAACGCGACCTCGTCCCAGGACAACGGAGCCAACGACAAGGGCGCCGAGCCCGCATCCGGTAAAGATTCCCAGCCCAGCGACACCGCATCCGATGACGCCACCAAGCAAAAACCCAAAGAAGGGCCTATCGCCGAAAAGGTCCCCAAGAACTTGGACTGGAAGAGCTTTACCTACGACGAGGCGACCGGGACCTGCGATGCCCACGTGCTCATGATTGGCGACTCGGTCACTGCGGGCGCACAGTCCGGTATTCAGGCGGCGCTTCCCAACGCGTACATCGACGGCATGGTGAGCCGCCAGTTCTACACCTTCCAGGATGTCTATGCACAGGACAGTGCCAACTACGATCCAAGCGTGGTCATCTGCGCGCTTGGCACCAACGGCCTCATCCGCGACCCCCAGCAGGTGCAGGACGTGATTAATGCCGTGGGCGGCAAGCCCATCTACTTTGTGACCGTGCGCGTACCGCTCGAGCTACAGGACCGCAATAACCAGACGATTCGTGACGTCTGCGCCCAAAACGACAACGCCGGCGTCATCGACTGGAACGGTGCCTCAGAGGGCCACAGCGAATACCTTGTCGACGACGGCACACACCTCACCCAGGCGGGAATCGACACCTACGCTGCTCTCATACGCCAAGCCATCTGCGGGCACTAGACACCGCAAAATCGGCGCTTGCGCGGTGCCCACGTCACGCCCATACATCACACCCGACGTTTTGCTACGCCCCCACTCGCGGGTTAGAATGGTTAACTGTTTGGAAATAATCCGTACAACCGTTATGGGAGGATACGTGAACCGCACCAAAATCGCGCAGCTCTATGCCGATGCCGAGTCGCTCGGTGGCCAGACCGTCACCGTTGCCGGCTGGGTCAAGTCCGTCCGCGACATGAAGAACTTTGGCTTCGTTACACTCAACGACGGTAGCTGCTTCCGCGACCCGCAGGTCGTCATGAACCGCGAGGCGCTCGACAACTACGACGAGATCGCCCATCAAAACGTCTCGGCCGCCCTCATCTGCACCGGCACCGTCAAGCTGACCCCCGATGCGCCCCAGCCCTTCGAGCTTTCTGCCACCTCCATCGAGGTCGAGGGCGTCAGCGCCCCGGATTACCCGCTGCAGAAGAAGCGTGCCACCGTCGAGTTCCTGCGCACCCAGCAGCACCTGCGCCCGCGCACCAACCTGTTCCGCGCCGTGTTCCGTATCCGCTCTGTCGCGGCTGCCGCCATCCACCGCTTCTTCCAGGAGCAGGGCTTTGTCTACGTCAACACCCCCATCATCACCACGAGTGACTGCGAGGGCGCCGGCGAGATGTTCCGCGTGACCACGCTCGACCCCAAAAACCCGCCCCTCACCGAGTCCGGCGAGGTCGACTGGAGCCAGGACTTCTTTGGTAAGCATGCGAGCCTCACCGTGTCCGGCCAGCTCAATGCCGAGAACTTTGCCATGGCCTTTGGCGACGTGTACACCTTTGGCCCCACCTTCCGCGCCGAAAACTCCAACACCACGCGCCACGCCGCCGAGTTTTGGATGATTGAGCCCGAGATGGCATTTGCCGACCTCAACGACTACATGGATAACGCCGAGGCCATGCTCAAGTACGTCCTTAAAGACGTTATGGCCACCTGCCCCGACGAGCTCAACATGCTCAACAAGTTTGTGGACAAGGGTCTGCTCGAGCGCCTGGACCATGTCGCCAACTCCGACTTTGCCCGCGTCACCTATACCGAGGCCGTCGAGATCCTGGAGCAGGCCGTCGCTGCGGGTCACAAGTTTGACTATCCCGTGAGCTGGGGCATCGACCTGCAAACCGAGCACGAGCGTTTCCTGACCGAAGAGCACTTTAAGCGCCCGACCTTCGTAACCGACTACCCGGCCGAGATCAAGGCCTTCTACATGCGCATGAACGAGGACGGCAAGACCGTCGCCGCCGCCGACTGCCTGGTTCCCGGTATCGGCGAGATTATCGGCGGCTCCCAGCGCGAGGAGCGCCTGGATCTGCTCGAGGCCCGCATCAAGGACCTGGGTATGAATCCCGAGCAGTACAAGTACTACCTTGACCTGCGCCGCTACGGTTCCTGCAAGCACGCCGGCTACGGTCTGGGCTTCGAGCGCTTGGTGATGTACCTCACCGGCGTGGGCAATATCCGCGACGTCCTGCCGCACCCTCGTACCGTGGGTAACGCCGACTTCTAATCGCCATAGCGCCACCAAACGCGTTCCAGTGCATCACGCCAGCGCCTCTCGGCAAGCCGAGGGGCGCTTTTTTCAACAGCATCCGTCAAGCTTTTGGCAAGGTTTTGGTCAGTTAGGCAGGGTTGTTGAAAACTCGACCCGCCGTTTGCCGGCAACCATCGACCGTCCAAGGCGTCACGCGTCCTTGGCCAGGCTTCGCGCCCTAGGCTCTGATCTGCCATCACCAAAAAAGGAAAGGACGTGGGCGCTATGACCGAAGCCGTTGTTGAAAACTACGAGACCACGACCAGGGGCTCCGCCTCGATGGCAGCCTATCGCGCCGTACGCATCCTGCAGCTCTTGAGCGAGAACACCGGCGAGGACAAGGCGCTGCTTTCCGACGAGCTGGTCAAGCTCCTCGCCCATCCCGACGACCCCGCCCGCATGCCCATCTCGGCGGCACGCCGCAGCATCTATACCTCGATATCCGCACTTCGTCACGCCGGATACGAAATCGACTATAAACGCGGCGTGGGCTATCGGCTCCTCACCCGCCCGCTTGCTGACGAAGAGATCATACGGCTCCACGGCATGGTCATGCGTAACCGATCGACGCCCATAGCCATTCGAAAGAGCATGGCGCAGCACCTGGTCGCCATGGCGAGCGCCGATGTTCGCGACTATCTCGATATGCCCGAACCGGCACCGGCCGCCAACGACGCGCCCGTCAAGACAACGCGTCCGCACGCCAAGCGTATCGACACGTGCGAGCTCATCGAACAGGCCATCGACCATGGAACAACCGTCAGCTTTGATATCACAAATGTCCTGACCCGGGGCGAAATCGAGGTGGTGCGGATGACGGTCCGGCCCTTTGCCATCAGGCAGCGCGACGGCGTCTCGTATCTGCTGGGAACGGTCTACGACACCCGAGGCGCCGACGACACCCTGCGCACCGTTGAGGTCAGCCGCATGAGAAACGTCAGCACGCGTTTGCTCGACGGCAAGAAACTCTTTGCCGCGCTAGACGAAGAAGACAGCCCCGCGCCCGCAGCGTAAGCCTCGTTACCGTCCGTC
>USTC01000165.1 GCA_900557505.1 uncultured Collinsella sp. | reverse complement strand
AACGGCGGCGTGATCGAGGCCGCTGGCAAGCTCAACATTGCCTACGAGGGCAAGAACACCGTGAAAACCGAGCCCGATTACACCGGAGCCGCCATCAAAGCGCAGGATGGCACTAGCCAGAAAGCAGAGTTGAACATAACGAGCTCGAATAGCACGGATGAGCTCAATGTGACAACCGAGACCGATGCCATTAAATCCACAGGCGACCTCTCCATTTCTGGCCCAGGCACCGTGAACACCACAAGTACTACTGCCGACGGAATTGAGGCAAAGGGCGACCTCTCTATCACGGGCTCGGGCACCGTGAATGCAACGGGCGGTACCGAAGGTATCCAATCTAAGGGCAAGACCACCATCGATTCCTCTGGCACAGTGATCGCTAAAGGAAACGAAAGTTACGGCATCTCCGCGGGCAGTGACCTCATCATCAAAGGCGGTGGCAAGGTAGAAGCAAGCTCGATAGAAGAAGCGGCGATTTGGGCTGAAGGCGGCATCAACATCTCAGGCGGCAGCCAGGTCAAGGCGAACTCGGAGGGAGATCTTGCCGTTGACACTGAGGGCAGTCTCGCGGTCACGAACGCCTCCCTTGACGCAAGCGGTGTTGAATATGGTGTCTATGCCTACAAGGGCGTTACGCTCGATCACGCGACCGTGACGGTCCGTACAAGCGCGAGCGGCGGCCAGGCCATCGCCCTCATCACTGACGGGGACGACATCGTCATCAAGAATGGTTCCATCGTGGACGCGTTCGCGGAAGGCAAATTCTCGGTTGCAATCTCTACCAGAAACCACCAGCCAAACGTCGCTGGCGGCCACATCTACATCAGCGACTCCGTTGTTAAGGCTATAGCCCGCTATGTCGAGACCGGTGGCGATGGCCCCGATCACTACAGCAACGACCAAAGCGGCGCGGTCATCCCTGAGCCTAGGGGTCTGAACATCGGCATCTTCGCCCAGACCTACGAGGGCATCACGCCCGCGAGTATCTCGATCGTCCGCAGCAAGCTCACGGCCGAGGGAGACACGGCGGCAATCTTCGCTCTTGCCATAAGCGAGGATGGCAAGGCGATCGGCACCATCGAAATCAAAGGCGCTCCCATCCAGACGCCCGCAGGCGGCAAGATCATTAACTATTACAACGAGGAAGAGTACGGCCCCAGCATCTCCTACGAGGCAGGTCAAACCATCGGCACGGGCGACGCCACGATCGACTCCCCCTATAACGAAGCTGTCGCCAAGAGCACGGTCATCATGCCTCCCGAGGAGATCAAACCCGAGGAAAAGCCCGGCGAGACCAAGCCCGAGGGTTCCAAGTCCGAAGGTTCCAAGTCCGAGGGCACGAAGACAACCAAGACCGTTGCAGTTGCAGCCACGGGAGCCAAGACCACCGGCAAGCTCGCGGCAACCGGCGACGCCTCGAGCGCAGCTATCGTGGCAGCCGCCCTTGCGGGAACAGCCGCCATCGCCGCAGGCGCCGTGGTGAGCCGCAAGCGCTCGTAAACACTTTTTCGCACGGGACGGGTGGATCGCGGCCCTTGCCTTCCTCGTCTACTTCTTCGTAGCGTAAGGGCAAGGCTGCAAAAGCTGAACAATAAAGCGCGGAGTCGCCATGCGGCCCCGCGCTTTTCTTTTAGCGCCGGTCCCTGCGCCGGCGTGCGGCCTATTTCTCCCCCATTTTGGCCATTTTGCCCTCCAAACGGCACTACCGCCGGCAACATCCAGCAGATACGCTGAATCTAGTCGTATAGGCCCTATGAGAACGGGAGCAACCATGGCAGCCTTGTTCACGACCCCCAAACGCAATGACACTACCGCCGGAACCCATGTTGCCGAACCCGACGTTCGCCGTCGCATAGGACTCGCGCACGGCAGCTGGCGCCGCGTGACGCGCCGCATCGTCGCGGGCGCCGTGTGCGCGCTCACGGTGAGCTCGCTGCTCATGCCGAGCGTCTCGCTCGCAGCGGAATGGGTCAAGGTCGGCGGCAACAAGTACAACACCGCGGCGAGCGACGAGGCCGGTACCTGGTCGTGGGACGGCGCCGACGACTTGAAGCTCAACAACTATAACGGCAGCGAGATCCAGGCCGCAGGCAAGCTCAACGTGAATTACTCGGGAACCAACATCGTCACTGCCGAATGGATCGAAAGCATCAACGTTTCTCATGGCACTAACGAGAATGCCGAGCTCAATATCCAAGGCGACGAGGGCGGCACGCTCAGCGTGACATCTACTGAGGACGCTATCCTCTCCACGGGTAATATCAACATCGACGGAGCCGGATCCGTCAACGCCACGAGCACTGGGTTTGATGCCATCAATGCCGGAGGTGATCTCGCTATCAAAGGTTCGGGCAACGTCAACGCCACGGGTGCATCGGATGGCATCAGGGCAAACGGCAATATCACGATTGACGACAGCGGAGCCGTCACCGCCAGGGCTACCAAGGACAAGGGTATTGGAGCCGACAAGAACCTCACCATCAAGGGTGGCGGGACGGTCGAGGCAAGCTCAGCCGATGGTGAGGCCCTTTGGAGCGGCGGCAATATCAACATCTCGGACGGCAGCCAGGTCAAGGCAAGCTCCGAGAAAGACGCTGCCGTCGAGGCCAAGGGCAGCCTCGCAGCCACAAACGCCTCCCTCAACGTAAACGGTGTTGAATATGGCGTCTATGCCCACAAGGGCATCACCCTCGATCATGCAAACGTGACGGTCCGTGCAAGTAAAGGCAGATACGGTGGCGCCAACGCCCTCTTCACCTACCAGGACGACATCGTCGTCAAGAACGGCTCCACCGTGGACGCGTTTGCGGAAGGCGAGGTTTCGGCTGCATTCTCCACCAGAAACGATCGACCCAACGAGAAGGGCGGCCACATCTACATCAGCGACTCCGTTGTCAAGGCCATAGCCCGCTATGTCGAGAACGGCGACGGCCCCATCCCCTACAGCGAAAACCAAGATGGCGAGACGAGGCGCGAACCCCAAGGCGAGAACATCGGCATCATCGCCCAGACCAGCGAGGGCGTCACACCCGCAGTCATCTCGATCATCCGCAGCAAGGTAACGGCCGAAGGAGATACAGCGGCAATCTTTGCCCGTGCCATGAGCGCTGACGGCAAGACAATCGGCACCATCAAGATTGAGAACGCCGCCATCCAGACGCCCGAAGGCGGCAAGGTCATTGACTATCGCAAGCTCCGTGACGGCATCTACGAGGCAGGCCAAGCCATCGGCACGGGCGACGCCACGGTCGACTCCCTCTATATCAAAGCAGTCGCCAAAAGTACGACCATCGCACCTCCCGAGGTAGCCAAGCCGGAAGACCCCAAGCCCGACGAGACCAAGCCCGCAGAAAGCAAGCCCGCTGAGTCCAAGCAGAACCCCAAGCCTGAGGGCTCAAAGCCGACCAAGGCCGTTGCGGCTTCAACCACGAAAGCCAAGACTACCGGCGTGCTCGCGGCAACCGGCGACACCTCGGGTGCGGCCATCGTGGCAACCGTCCTTGCGGGAACAGCCGCTATCGCCGCAGGCACCATGGCGAGCCGTAAGCGTTCTTAGACGCCTCTGCGCACATGGCAGCTCCCGCGAAAGCCCCGAGCCCCAGCACCGTTTAACAACGCCACCGCCGAGCTCCCCTCCGGCGGTGGCGTTTTCCATATGCGTCCGCAGGGGATGCACGAGATTGTCTTTGGTCTAGCCCAACCGGCATACGCTGGCGTGCGACAATTGGGGCTGCCGATATCACAACACTGAGAGAAGCCCGTCATGGAAGCGCATCAAAAGCAGATAACCGTTTATTCGAATCATACGGAAAGCGCGCCTGTCATCTACCTTCCTGTGGTCGTGGGCGACGGCAGCGAGGTTTATAAGTGTTGCCGAGAGCTCGACTGTCCGCCATTCGCCCTCGTCACCATTGGCGGG
>USTC01000164.1 GCA_900557505.1 uncultured Collinsella sp. | reverse complement strand
CGCGTATAGCTGAACCGATCACCACCACTTACGAAAGAGGGATTCGGAAGCACGTGCAAAAACATAACAGCAATCATCAACGTGAAGCCGAAATGAATCCACTTAAACCATTTTTGCCCATCACTCACACGAACTTCGAACAGTAGGGATTTATCATCCCTCCCAATCACTTTGTCAAACCCGTATAGACACGTCAAAAAAATGTAATAGTTCAATATTAGAAGGGGTAGCGACCCTACAAACGATGCGGTTGCTCTCAATTCAGGCAGATAACCACCCAGAAATTCGCATGAAAAACAACCGGCAATAGCGGCAACAATCCCAAACAAGACAATAAAATACTTCAAGAGAAAGGAAGGCACAGTAAGGCAAACATAAAGACCGAAAAGCACGAAAGCCACAAGGGCAGCTAGCGAAGCCGCCGGAAACTCGGATAAAAGCACCGTAATTGCAAAAAACAGTCCAAACATAGCAAGTATGCCAACGGACACCCCTGCGCAAGTTTCATCAGGTGTTTTTTTTAGAAAAGCAGTCATGGAAGTCCGATCATCGAATTTCGCTGTTGAAGATATGCACATAACTCATCGATTGTCGAAGGGCATTTGTAATATCTGCTGAAGACAGTGCGCATCTTCTCACAGAACCACGTGAAGCTATCAGCGACCTCCTCATCCGAGATAAAGCCTTCTAACCCTATGGCGGGGCACTTAAAAACGGCAGATGCCGTAATCATCGCAGTGCTGCACAAGCTCGTAACGCATACAGGCGGCGTCGTTAAACATCCAAGGATGTCCTCCAGAGCAATACCTCGCCTGGGATCGATAAACGCCTCATACCTTGAATAAATCGACAGATCCGCCTCCCTGGGATGAAGTTTAAGGACGAAAGGCGCACTCAATTGCATAGCCACTTGATACGCAGCGTCAACAGCAGCAAGATGCGCCTTAAGAGAGATTGATCTCGCCTCAACAAGGGGGAACTGAGAGCAAAAGACAACGGCTCCTTCATACTTGTTATTCGCTTGAGAAGAACTGTCTATGCACTTCGATTCAAGCTCGAAGGCCCGCCGAACAAAGGCGGCGTTCGTATCGTCAAGAATGCCGTCATCCTTAAAAAGATAGAACCTCTGGAACCTCTTCTTAGCTTCCAGCGTCCGAATCAGCCTAGGAATTGTATAGCACTCGCGATTAAAAAGCCATTTCCGGATTAAGGCTTTGGGCCCGTGAAGCCCGCGATCCCTTATAGATTGCCTAGCCCAATCTTCGGCAGAAGCAAGATAAGAACCAACTCCCTCGTCAAGCAATATATACGACAGACGACAATCGAGATTCAGAGCTTCCAAACTATTGAAGATTGATCCAGGAAAAGACGGATTCGCAACGAAAACAACACGTCCTTTATTCTTCTTCACCTGAATTGACGGAACGAACACGCGACAAACAAGCGCACGTGTCAAAGTGATAAGACCGTCATCGCCACGCTCAAGATAGGCAATATCCAAGCCTGACGTAACCGTCTCGGGTGAAATCAAATATCCATCTTTACTATGCCGGTCAATCAGAAGAATTCCCTTATCTACCAGATTAGCTGCTCGCAATTTCAGATAGGAGCCGACCGCCATCCTTGCATGCCATGGAGTCAGAGCGACAGATACATAGTCATATCGTCCCGACTTGATGCATTCAACAATCGTTTGTTTGCTAAACGAGTCAAGAGAGCCCCTAGCAGACGTTTCTCGCTTGCTGGTCACTAATTGCATAGGTAATCCTCCAGGGCTTCTTCCCAGCCCGCAGGTAGAAATCCCACAGCTTCGATCTTGGAAAGACCGAGCATCGAACGCGCCGGCCTAAGGGATGCGGAGCCTTTGGCACTGGCGTAGTACTCGATGGTCGAAACGGGCTTGACGGCATCGGCATTTCCGTTACGCAGCTCGAACACCTTCGAAGCGATGTCGGCCCAGGACGCGACGCGACCCGAGCCGGTCAGGTTGTAGGTGCCGGGCTCGCACGGGCTGCTCGGCTCCTTGTCGCCGTCGCGGTAGCCCAGCAGCCAGAAGATGCCCTCCGCCATGTCGCGGGTGAAGGTCAGGCGGCCGAACTGGTCGTTGACCACCGTCACCTGGTCCAGCGCGTCGTCGGGGTCGGCGCAGCGGTCGGAGAGCGCCGCCATGGTGCGCACGAAGTTCTTGCCCTCGCCGATGACCCAGCTGGAGCGCACGATGTAGTGCCTGGGGCAGTTGGCCACGGCTATGTCGCCGGCGGCCTTGGTCTGTCCGTAGACGCCCAGCGGGCTGAAGGGCTCGTCCTCGGAATGCTCCTCCTGGGTGCCGTCGAACACGTAGTCGCTGGAGACGTGCACGAGCGTGATGCCGTGCTCGGCGCATGTCTTGGCCAGCAGCGCCGGGCCCTGGGCGTTGGCGGCCCAGGCGGCCTTGCGGCCCTCGGGGGTCTCGGCGGCGTCGACGGCGGTGTAGGCGCCGCAGTTGATGACCGTGCCGTAGAGCATCCAGTCGACCTTGGAGTAGTCGGCGGGGTCGGAGAAGTCGAACTCGTCGCGGTCGCCGAAGTCGAAGGAACCGGCGATCCCCCGCTCCTCGGCGAGCTTGCGCACCGCGCGGCCGAGCTGGCCGTTGGCGCCGGTGACGAGCGTGCGGCGGGGCGCCATGGGAATGGCGTCCTTGAGCATCGGGTGGTGCTTGTCGGCCTCGGAGAGCTCGCACTCGTCGAGCGGGATGGGCCAGTCGATGCCGAGCTCGGGATCGGCGAGGTTGACGAAGGTGTAGGTCTTCTTGAGCTCGGCCGACCAGTGGGCGTTCACGAGGTAGGTGTAGGCCGTGCCGTCCTCGAGCGCCTGGAAGGAGTTGCCCACGCCGCGGGGCACGTAGATGGCCTTGGAGGGGTCGATGACGCACGTGTAGACCTCGCCGAAGCTCTTCCCCGGGCGAAGGTCCACCCACGCCCCGAACACGCTGCCCGTGGCCACCGAGATGTACTTGTCCCAGGGCTCGGCGTGGATGCCGCGGGTCACGCCCCGCTCCGCGTTGAAGGATATGTTGTTCTGCACGGGCCCCAGGTCGGGCAGCCCGAGCGCCGTCTGCTTGGCGCGTTGCCAGTTCTCCTTGAACCAGCCGCGGCTGTCGCCGTGCACGGGAAGGTCGAACACCAGCATCCCGGGGATGTTGGTGCGCTCGGCTTTAAGCTCCTTCTCGAATTCGATCTCGGACATGCCTACCCCCTTACTGGCCCTGCGCCTTGTAGCGCGCCTCCGTGGCCGCCTTGGCCGGCCGCCACCAGGCCTCGTTGGCGCGGTACCACTCGATGGTCTCGTGGAGACCATCCTCAAAATTGTTGTGCGTTGGGCGCCAGCCGAGCTCGGTCTGCAGCTTCGCGGAGTCGATGGCGTAGCGGCGGTCGTGGCCGGGGCGGTCGCGCACCCAGTCGAAGTCGTCGGGGTCCTTGCCCATCATCTCCAGGATCATGCGCAGGACCGTGATGTTGTTGCGCTCGCCGTCGGCGCCGATGAGGTACGTCTCGCCCATGCGGCCTTTGGTGAGGATGGGCCATACCGCCGAGGAGTGGTCCTCGGTGTGGATCCAGTCGCGCACGTTCTCGCCCTTGCCGTAGAGCTTGGGGCGCACGCCGTCGATGATGTTGGTGATCTGGCGCGGGATGAACTTCTCCACGTGCTGGTAGGGGCCGTAGTTGTTCGAGCAGTTCGAGATCGTGGTGCGCAGCCCGTAGGTGCGGGTCCAGGCGCGCACGAGCATGTCGGAGGCCGCCTTGGTGGAGCTGTACGGGGAGCTGGGCCTGTAGGGCGTGGACTCGGTGAAGCGCGCCGGGTCGTCGAGGGCCAAATCTCCGTAGACCTCGTCGGTGGAGACGTGGTGGTAGCGGATCCCGTGCTTGCGCACGGCCTCCAGCAGCCG
>USTC01000163.1 GCA_900557505.1 uncultured Collinsella sp. | reverse complement strand
ATCGCGGAGACCTCACAGATCTCGTCGTCAGTCGCGTCGACAAACGCCAGGGGTGCGATGCGCATGAGCGATCCGTTGCCGTTGTCGCGTTCGCCGGAGCCACCTTTGCCGGTGTGCAGGGCGCGGGCGGTTGTGCCGCCATAATCGAAAACGCCATCGATCGTATACTCACCACGGGCAATCCAGCTTACGAACTTGTCGCGCATGTCTGCGGTGTCGATATGCCCGAGCTCCCTAATCGAGTCACAGGTAGCAAGCGTCATAGATGTGTCGTCGCTCCAGGTGCCGGCGGGCTGCCCATGCGTGCCGTAGCCGATCATGTCGGTGCATTCGAACGTGCCGCGGGGCCTGAATTCGTAGGGAACGCCCAACGCGTCGCCGACGGCAAGCCCATAGATGCAGTCGCGCAGCGTTGTTTTCGGTCTGTCTGTCATGGGAAACACCTCTCGTACTTTGGATTGAGGATGCGCGGCTACCTGCGGCAATGTGTCCAGCCCAATTCGGGACGCAGTGAGTCCCGAATTGGGAGAGCTTGTCAGCTAATCTGACAAATGAAAAACCCGCAACGCTATTGCTTTATACGGCAATAGGGACCTCTTTCGGGCGCCCTGCCTTTGGTGCGTCGGCGAGTCGTGCCTCGATGGAAGCTTTGGACACCATGCGCTTGGTGCCGTCCTTCCAAGAATCCAACAGCCCAGCATTTATCAGTTGCGATACCCGTGCTGAGCTAACACCGAGCATATGCGCGGCATCCGCTGCGGTGACGGCGGGGATGTCGCCGAGCTCGCGGCTGACGGCTACGGCGATAATCTTGCCGCCGTGTCGCGGCTCATGTCCGAAGTCTGGCGCGGGAAGATCGACGCCACCCACAAGGTGATCGTCGACCATACATGCGAGAAAATCAGCGGTGCTTTCGACAGCGTCGTTTAGATCGGAGCCAAACGTTCCTCCTCCGCCCAGCGAGCCACATGGCACGGCATCGACCATACCGTCCGAATCAAAGAACTCAAATTCCCATACGTAAACCATGTAAGACCTCCTCCGATGCCGGCGATTTGAGGAACATCCTAAGAGCCCACCAAGCGCATCGAACACCTTTATTGTCTCTAGTTTAAAGCCTCGTGCGGACACGATTTTGGTGCTCTGCGCACGACCGCGAAAAGGGTTTGCGGTGACTAAATGTGGCCATAGAGGCAGCTTTAGCGAACCCCGCGGGAGTGACACGCATGGATAACAACACTTTGCTGTTCCAGGACAAAGGTTCGGGTAGGTTTAAAGACGTTAAGATCTACCCCAACCGTATTGAGGCGCCCAAGAAGGGCGCGTTTGGTGGCAAGCATACCGAGATTGTCTACCTTAAGGACATTACGGGGGTCAACAGGATCAAAGGTCGCGGCGTTTTCCTACGCATCAGGCTGTTGACTGCTTGTGTCTTTAGCCTGAGCAGCCGTGCGAAGGCCCAGGAGTTTGTTAACGCGCTGAACATGGTGATGTAGCCTATGGCGGCGTTTGGGCCAAGGTAAAAATCGGGGGCGCAGAATGGTATTCTGCGCCCCTCATCAAATCGATGTGTCCAAACGGTCGGCTTGCCTATTCGCTAGCGCCTTCGCTGTCTTCGCGGTCATTGGCAAGCATTGCCGCGCCAGCGACCGTTGTCGCCACGGCGGCAGCGGCGAGCCCGGCGGCGATGCCGGAGCCGTCGCCCGTGTCGGCGAGTTTTCCGCCCGAGCCCTTGCTCTTGTTGCCCTTGCCGTTCTTGTCGGCGCTGCCCGCGTTGGCGCCAGTGCCGGTGCCGTCCGCGTTGCCCGAGGCTGCAACGGTAAAGCTTGCGGCTCCGTCGCTGGCGAGCGTGTAGTTTTGTGCCGCGTCGCCCAAAAGGCCTTTCGCGCGCACCCAGTACGTCCCTGCGGCAAATGTTTCGCCCTCGGCCATTGCCGTGCCCGGAGCGCCGTCCGCGTCGTGCACAAACTCGAGCTGGGCCGTGCAGGCATCGGTTTCGAGCTTGCCCTCGAGTGATGCCGCAATCTTGGCGCGCACGTCTTCGCCGGCCTTAAGGCCTTCGAGTCCCTCAAAATGGGGCGTCAGCGCGCGTGGATCGATATCGATGGGCACAGAGCCCTGCAGCCCCGTAGCGGTCTCGTTACCCAGGGCGTCGACATCCACATATTCGATGGTAAACGCATAGCCCGAAGCCGCCACGTTGAGTACGTTGCTGCTGTCGACAAGGCGGAAATGACCCTCGCCAACGGTCTTGCCATCCTGGAATGAGGCATCGCTCAGCGAGTCGCCGTACGTCATGTGCATGCGGGTCGGGAGGTAGTACGAAACGGTCTGCTTGTGCTTCGCATCGTAATTGCGCTGGTAGATGCTTCGGGCCAGTGCCGCATCAACAAAGTCGGACGCAATGATGCCAATGTGCTTGAGGCAGTCCTCCTTTGTGCTCTCATTTCCGGTGCTGTTTATATACTGGCTCTTGTATAGATGCTCGTTGACCACTCGTGCTGCGGTAAAAGGATTGCTTCCTTGTTTGTAGTTCGTGCAGCTGGTGTAGTTGATACACCAGCTATGCTCCAGGACCTTTACCTTGGCCCCGTCAGTGTCCTCGACGTCCACCATGATGCGGGCGAGCTTGGTTGTCTCCTGCAGCGCCATATCGACCCAGCCGATTTTGTCGGTTCCTGTGCATTCGTAATGGTCCTGGGCGTATACCTTGGTGCAATAGGGCTCTTCGTCACCCGTTTTCCCCACGGCTTCAAAGCCCCGCTCGTCTCGAACGAGACACATAGAGGTGCTGTCGGTGTGTGCTGCGATTTTGTCGTCCCATTGGGTGAGGTCGAGGCCCCATGTGTGGCTGCTTACGCTGTTGCCGGCGAGCCCAAACCGACGCAGCAGGACGATCTTTCCGCGCACCTCGCCCAGCGTGGGGATACGGCTCGATGTGTAGAACAGGTTGGGGTTCTCATCAAAAACCTTGCCCAAGGCCGTCGTGAGGCTTTCGTCGGTAGCCTCGTCATTGCCCCGCGACACGAGCATGATGAGCGCTTCTGTCGGGTTTTCGCTCAAAAACGTATTGAAGTACCCGATGACATCGGAGAGATGCATAAAGTTCCCGTCTTTTTTGAGCAGGTAACAAGCTCCGTGGTCGATGCCGGGGTTCTCACCCTTTCCGAGTCGAATATCAAAATAGCGAACGCCTTCGAGCAGCTGCGTGGGGATGTAATCCTGCTGGCATTTTGCTTGGGAGGATTGGGGCTCGGTGTCGTTGTCGACGCTGCAGGTGCCCGAATCGTGCGTGCCCGGGATACTCAGTTCGTCGAGGAACTTGTTGCCATCGACGTAGCTCATCCAACATGGTCCGTCGACGTAGCTGCTATACGTGATCCAGTCGATGCTGCTAACTGTGGCGTTGGTCTTGTCCATGCTGTAGCCGACAAGCTCGAGCTCCCACGGAATACTCTTCCTCTTGTGGCAGATCTTGTTGTTGTCTTGGTCTTTGCCGTCCTTTTCTATGGCCAGGTAATTAATGTCTTTTTCCTCGTTTGTGCGGTCTCGGATGATGTAGGTTCCGTTTAGCTGGCGGTCGAACGCAAAAGAGCGGCTGGCCTTGCCGTCATGCTCGCCACTCCATACGTGGATGACCTTTCCATCTTTGTCCGAGTCGCCATCGACCGACCAAATGCTGTAGCCCGTCTTTTTATGCTCTTCGAAATTGAGCAAGGTGCGGATAGCATACCAGTTTGTATCGTCATTCTTGGTCGTTACGTTCTCAAGGATGAGCTTGCTGGACGTGCCGTCATTAAATAGGTGGCAGACGTTGCCCTTGATGTTGCCGTCTTGGTTGACGCTTGCGGTACGAAAATAGCCCGCGGGGCGAAGGCGAATGACGAACTTGTCGAGGCTGACCGACGCTGTGGCAGCGTCGTCTGCAAATGCCGCTCGTGGGCCAATGCCC
>USTC01000162.1 GCA_900557505.1 uncultured Collinsella sp. | reverse complement strand
CTGCCGCTGTCGCCGCCAATGCCCACACGATGATGTCGGTGCAGATTGGCGTGCATGCCGCGGGCCTCGACTGCTCAACTGGCTCCAAGATTCCCGTGCAGGTGAACGGGCAGGATTCCGACGGTTCTTCCGTGAGCGAAACGCTCTACGTTGACGAGCACGGTCGCGGCGTTAAGCTGCTGCCCGGCGATTACACGCTCTCCATTGCCGCCTCCCCCATCGCGGCCGACGGCACCATCTACACCGTCCCGACCACCAAGGCGCAGGTCGCCATTAAGAGCGATGGGCAGGATTTGAGTGCCCAGGCCACCTTTAAGCTCGAGGTGCCTTCGGCCGACACGGTGACCGACGACCAGATCGATGCCGCCGCCAAGTATGCCGAGGAAGGCGGGGTGAATTCCGCCGCGGTCGCAAAGGTACTCCAGCAGGCGGCAACCGCGCGACGCGACGCCGCGACCAACGCCGTGAGCTCCCGCAAGGCGCAAGCGGCCCGCGACGCCGATGCTCGACATAAGGCAACAGACCTGTATCAGCTCGATATTCCCGTTGAGTGGTACGGCAAAGTCGCGACTTGGCAAAACGGCAGCACGCTGTGCATATATCTTGCCGGCGACACGAACACGCCGCTTGTGACGCTTGTCACGGTGCGCGACGGCGAGAGCTTTACGCCCGATGAGGGCGACGCGGTTTTGGGTGCGGCAAACCTCGGCAACGGTTATACCGTCTATGCCAGCGGCCCCGTCTATCCGTACGTGGTGCCCCAGACTATCAACGGGCGCACCCAGAATCCCGTGTCGACCTACCCCATGGACACTGCAGTTGAGCTTGTCGAACTTACGACCGGCAACCGCTATACCTATAGCCAGATCAAAAAAGTGTTGGTCGGCAAAGACGGCAAAGCCGACGCCGCGACCAAACTCGAGACCGACTACCTCGCCCAGATTCTCCTGCCGAGCATCAAGGCCCAGGACTAGCCGGCCCGAAGACAGCCGCCCAACACCCACACCCCTAACGCAGTTGCGGTGAAATATGGACTGTTTTTGCTGGTAAAACCGCAAAATAGTCCCTATTTCACCGCAACTTATTGGTGGCCTTTTGGATGGCACTCAGCGCCACGGATCGGCTTCGAACAGTGGCTCGCGCTCGGGGCGGCGATCACTGTAGGGGTCGTAACCGTCATCATCCTCGTTCTCGGCACGGATGTAGGGGTCGCGCGGCTTAGGTGCCGGCTTAGGTGCAGGCTTGGGTGAGGCGGGTGCGGCATCGGCCGCCGGCGCGTTCGTCTTGTTCTCGTCTTTCATCTGCATAGCTCCTTGCCATGTACTCATGTTCAACACCATCGATTGTCGCACGAAAAAGGGCGGCGGACCCAATTGGATCCGCCGCCCTTGGCGTTTAGAGACGACTGGCAGATTTTAAGGCATGGCCCAAAATCTACTCGGCGTCGGGGACCTCGTAGGTGGCCGCCGGCGTGTTATCGCACACGACGGTAAAGCCGCCGTCCTTGTCGACATCGACCGTCACCTGATCCCCCTCGCGCACCGTGCCGTCGATGATAGCGGCCGCGATGGCATCCACGACCTCGCGCTGAACCAGACGCTTGAGCGGACGGGCGCCAAAGACCGGGTCCAGGCCGCCCACGGCGAGCATTTGCTTGGCCGCCGGGGTGATGGCAAGCGTCATGCGCTCCCTGGCCAGACGCGCGCGGACGTCGGCAAGCTGGATGTCGACGATCTTCTCGATCTGCGCCATGCCGAGCGGATGGAACACCACGATATCGTCGATACGGTTGAGGAACTCGGGGCGGAAGGTCTGAGCCATGGCCGCGTCGACCTGATGGCGCATCTCCTCCTCGTCCTTGCCGGAAAGCTCGGCGATAGCCTTGGAGCCCACGTTAGACGTCATGATGATAATCGTGTTCTTGAAGGACACCTGGCGACCCTGGCCATCGGTCAGGCGGCCGTCGTCGAGCACCTGCAGCAGCACGTTAAAGACATCCGGATGGGCCTTCTCCATCTCGTCGAGCAAGATCACGGAGTAGGGACGACGGCGCACGGCCTCGGTGAGCTGGCCGCCTTCGTCGTAGCCCACGTATCCCGGGGGCGCACCGATCAGACGCTGGACGCTGAACTTCTCCATGTACTCGGACATGTCAATACGCACGAGCGCGCGCTCGTCATCGAACAGGCACTCGGCTAGCGCCTTGGCGAGCTCGGTCTTGCCCACGCCGGTGGGGCCCAGGAAGAAGAAGCTGCCGATGGGCTTGTCCGGGTCGGAGAGACCCGCACGGCTGCGACGCACAGCCGCGGCGACGGCGGAGACGGCCTCGTCCTGACCGATGACGCGCTTATGCAGCTCGCCCTCCAGGCCCTTCAGTTTGTCGAGCTCGCCCTGCATCATCTTGGACACGGGCACGCCGGTCCAGGCACTCACGACCTCGGCGATCTCGTCGGAGGTCACCTGCTCGTTGAGGCCCTCGCCGTCCTGCTGCTTTTGTGCCTCGAGCGCAGCCTCGGAATCCTGAATCTGCTGCTGCAGGCCCGGAATCACGGAGTAGCGCAACTCGGACGCACGGCCCAGGTCGCCGTTGCGCGTCGCGCGCTCCTCTTCGCTCTTGGCCTCGTCGAGCTGTCCTTTGAGCTCCTGCACGTGGTCGATGGCGTTCTTCTGGTTGAGCCAGCCGGCCTTTTGCACATTGAGCTTTTCCTGGACCTCGGCAATCTCCTGGCGCAGGGCCTCCAGACGCTCCTTGGAGGCGTCGTCGGTCTCCTTCATGAGCGCCTGTTCCTCGATCTGCAGCTGGGTGAGCTGACGCGTGGTGGCGTCGATCTCGACCGGCATGCTGTCGAGCTCCATGCGCAGGCGGCTTGCGGCCTCATCGACCAAGTCGATGGCCTTGTCGGGCAGGAAGCGGTCGGCGATATAGCGATCGGAGAGGTCGGCGGCGGCCACGAGCGCGCTATCGGTGATGTGCACGCCGTGGAAGATCTCGTACTTCTCCTTGAGGCCACGCAGGATCGAGATGGTGTCCTCGACGGTGGGCTCGGAGACCATCACGGTCTGGAAACGACGGGCGAGCGCCGCGTCCTTCTCGATGTACTTGCGGTATTCGTCGAGCGTAGTCGCGCCGATCGCATGCAGGTCGCCACGGGCAAGCGCCGGCTTGAGGATGCCGGCGTCCATGGAGCCCTCGGTGGCACCCGCGCCCACGATGGTGTGGAGCTCATCAATGAACAGGATGACCTTGCCCTCCGATCTTTGCACTTCCTTGAGCACGGCCTTCAAGCGGTCCTCGAACTCGCCGCGGTACTTGGCGCCGGCGACCAGCGCGCTCATGTCGAGCTCGATGAGGTCACGGTCGCGCAGCGTGCTCGGCACGTCGCCGGCCACGATACGCTGGGCGATGCCCTCGACGATAGCCGTTTTACCAACGCCCGGATCGCCGATGAGCACGGGGTTGTTCTTGGTGCGGCGGGACAGGACCTGGATGGTACGACGGATCTCGTCGGTACGGCCGATGACCGGGTCGAGCTTACCGGCGCGGGCAAGGTCGCAGATATTGCGGCCGTACTGCTCCAGCGCCTCAAACTGGGTCTTGTCCTCGGCAGACGTCACGCGGTCATCGCCACGTAGCTCCTCGTAGACCTGCTCGATGCGCTCCTTGGTCACGCCGGCGTCGCGCAGCACGCGGCCCGCGTCGCCCTTGTCCTCGGCAAGCGCCATCAGCAGATGCTCGGTCACCACAAAGCTGTCGCCCATCTTGGTGGCCTTCTTCTCGGCCTTCTCGATGACGCGGACGAGCTCATTGGAAAGACCCATCTGCTGGCCCTCGCCCGAAACCTTAGGCGCGTGGTCGATGGCATCCTGCGTGGAGCGTGCGAGCTGGGCCGGATCGGCACCGATACGCTCGATGATCACGGAGATATTGCGCTCACCGGCACCGAGCAGGGCGGACAGCAGGTGAACCGGCTCCACCGCGCCGGCCTGCG
>USTC01000161.1 GCA_900557505.1 uncultured Collinsella sp. | reverse complement strand
TTTTTGGTCGCGTAGCTGTAGCGGAAGCGTTTGAGCATGGCAATGTCGTTGCCGCCGTCGCCGTAGACCGCGACCTCGTCCTCGGCAATACCGTAGTAACCCGCCAGCCAGGCCACGCTCTCGCCCTTGTTGCACGCTACGTCCGTAATCTCAAACATCACCGGGTCAAACGGCGCGTTGACCACGCGGTCCGAGCGCTCGACCAAATACGCCTTAAGGTCGCGCTCCAGCTCGGGCGAGGTCACGCGGCAGTTGATCTTGCACACATCGTGGCGCAGAATGTCACCGATCGATTGGTCGAAATATTGTTCCTCGTGATACCCGCCACGTGCACGCATGCCACGCATCACGATACGCTTGATAGGGCTGTCCTTTTTAAAGCCCGCTTGGTGCATCTCGAACGAACCGCTCGAAAACATGCCATCGGGCGTGGAGCAATCAAAACAGATATCCGGAAACTCCTTGAGCAGATCCTCGGTAACCTGCGGATCGATGGTCCAGGTTTTGAGCACCTCGCCATGACTGTCGCGCACGATTGATCCATTGGAGCAGCAGGCGTCAAGCGCCAGGCCCGTAAAGCCATGCTCGCCGATTGGCAACGTCGAGCGCCCGGTCGCGGGAACCACACGCAAGCCAGCCTCGGTCAGCTCGCGAATGGCACGGCGGATGGTCCCATCTGCCTCGTGCAGGGCGTTCAGCAGCGTTCCGTCTAAGTCACTCGCAAACATCTTGATCATGGGCATGCCTCTCCTTCGTCTGCACGATATTGTAGACGAGGGAGAGGCCCGCCCACACAAGGCGTTCCGGCGCGGCGTGCCACTGCCTCCACAAATTCACGGTGCTCCAGCGCGTTAAGACAATCGCCACAAGCGACTTTTCAGCCGATAAAACAGTGCCGTCGTCAACGTCAGCACTGCCAACATGCCTGCGAATACAATCGCCGGTGTCCATCGATCATATGCGAGCCCAAAAACCAATTGGCCAATAGGCGTTGCACAGGAAAGCGTCATATAAACGAGTGCCAGCACTTTTCCGCAGAGCTCCTTTGGCGCTGACAGCTGAACAAATGAAACGATTTCGACCGATGTTATGCTTGCCCACGCCATGACCCATGCCGAACCTGCCGCAAGCGTAGCAAACACCAATACGCCAGCGCCGCACAGCAGCGCGACAAAAATCGGCACGACTCCAAGACAGATCATCGCAACATATCGACATACACCCTTGAAGGAAAAACGATGCGGCCAAATCCCGACCAAACCACTGCCGAAAAGACCACCTAAGCCCATAGCCACCTCGATAATCCCAACAAAGGATGACCGCATTCCGAGATGCTTTGCAACAATAACGGGAGCACCAATCGTTAACCCAACTAACGCAAGGTTCAAAATAGCCGCAAGCAAAAACACAACGAGCAATGATGCGTTTTGAAACAGGTACCGAATCGACTCCCGAAAATCGTTTCGGCATGTCGAGCAAGTCGTGCTGTCCCCCATCCTTCCAGAAGGGGTATTTCGCTTGAGTGCGCCCCCGAACAGCAGGGCCGACATCACAAACGTCAACGCCGCGGTTTCGCATAGAGCATCGATACCAAAGCACCCATAGACTGCCGTCCCGACTACAGGCCCCAAGATATTGCTCATCATGGTTATCTGCGAGACCAACGCAGTGGCACGCTCAACCTTTTCTTGGCCCGTCATGCGCACCGTCTCAATTTGAAGCATCGGTTTCAGCAGCGATTGGATGCCATATTGGACGCAAAGCATTGCTGCCACGACAACCGCAAGAGGCAGCGAACGCTTCATGGGGATAAACAGCAGTGATGCAGCCATCAGAACAATGCCGAGCACCACAAGAACCCCGCGATGTCTCCCGCGATCCGCCAAGATTCCGCCAGCCGGAGTCGCAAGCACGCCCGGCGCGAACGCTATCGCCGCGACGGCACCATATAACGTTGATGAGCCGCTGCAATCGAACAAGTAAAGCGGACACGCAAAGCACAGTGCTGACAACATCGAATACGCGCACAGCTGTGCAACAAGAAGGCCAAATAGCCTGATAGATCGCACTGTTTTTGGCGCAAATGAAACGCTAATTCTTCGCATCCCAGCCATAAGCCTGCCCCCCAAATACATACCGATAGTATGTATTTAATGACTTGAAAAGGGCAGCCGTGGCTACCCTCACAAATCAATTACATACCGTTGGTATCTATATTACCACCCGGCACGGTTCCATACGTCCCAAATTTGAGCCGTTGTCTGGAGCACTTCATTACCCAAATCGAGCCCCACCGCGGCCGCCATCTGCGCCAAACATTGCGCGCGAGCGAGCATTCGGTCCTTGGATTCAAGTGGACGGAACAATGGCAGCAGCCAAAGATTCGCTAGCAACGATACGGCCTCTGCCGCTTCGCGCGGGCATTCGCACGCAATGGAGCCGTCGGAGATGCCCTCCTCGATTACCGGCAAGAGATAACCATCGGCCGACTCGTCAAACGAACCCTGATACTGCATCGCCAGCAGACGTGAGCTTTTTACTGGATCTGCCGTAGGATGCATGCGAACCCATAGCTCGATTTGCGGAACGACGGACTCGGGCGCGTAGAGCCTTTTGAGCTTTTGAGCACCGGTCATATTGCTTGCGCCAAGTGTCGCACGACGGCGCTCAACTATGGGAGCCATCGCTCGATCAAATGCGGCGTTGAAAATCTCTTCTTTACTCTTGAAGTGATGATAGATAGCGCCCTTGGTCATGCCGTCGAGACGGTCAACGATATCCTGGATGCTCGTTCCCTCATAACCCTGTGCGCAGAATAGCTCCAGCGCCGCGTCAAGAATCTTCGCGACCGTCTCCTCGGGATATTTATTACGACCCATAATCCGTCCATCCGCAACGCAAGTCTTGTGCCTCGTTGCAGCATTTTAACGTTGCGGATGGCAGGTGGTCGATTCTACACCGCGGCGGGGCCGTGTTCGCCGGTACGGATGCGGATGACCTCCTCGACCGGCTCGACCCAGATCTTGCCGTCACCGACGGCGCCGGTGCGGGCGGCGTTGCAGATGATCTCGACAATGCCGTCGACATGCTCATCGGCACAAATGAGCGTGAACTGCACCTTAGGGATCGTGTTGACGAGCAACTCGTTGCCGCGCACGTATTCCTTCCAGCCATGCTGTGCACCGCAGCCCTGCACCTGGTTGATGGTCATACCACGAACATCAGCAGCAAACAGCGCGTCTTTGAGAACCTCAAGCTTTTCGGCACGAACGATCGCCGTAATCTTCTTCATAGTGAATTCCTCTCTTTATCAAATAAATGAATTGCCATTCAATAACGCGGGTTTCCCAGGTGCCGCAGATTGGGTTGAAAGAGGAGCGCCGCGTACTTTTGTACGCAAGCGACGGTTTGAAACCCAAGGTGCGGTGCCTGGGGAAGCCGCGCGACGGTTTGAAGGGCAAGGTGCGGAGCCTGGGAAAGCCGTGCTGCTAATCGAGTCCGGAGAACGAGGGATATGCGCTCTCGCCGTGCTGACTCGCATCCAGGCCCAGCGCCTCGTCGGCCTCGTCCACGCGCAGGCTGCCACGGAACAGTGCCTTGACCACCGCAGCGATCACCAGATCGAGTACCAGTACAATGACGACCGTCACCACAATGCCCAAAATCTGCGAGATGAGCAGCGACACGTCGCCTGTGTAGAACAGGCCGCCCTTACCGGTCCACGAAAGTTCCGGCACGCAGAACACACCGCCCAAGATGCCGCCGATGCCGTGGCAGCCAAACGCGTCGAGCGCATCGTCGTAGCCGAACTTGGTCTTAAGATGGCTGATGGCCAGGTAGCAGACGGGCGAGACAATCAGGCCCATGACCAGCGCCGCCCACGGCTCGACAAAGCCCGCGCCCGGCGTGACCACCACGAGGCCCGCAACCAGACCGGTGCTGGCGCCCACCAGCGTGGGTCGACCGGTGTGCACGCGCTCAACGGCGAGCCACGAGA
>USTC01000160.1 GCA_900557505.1 uncultured Collinsella sp. | reverse complement strand
GCCACCAAGACAACGACAAAGAAGTCTTCCAAGAAGACCGAATCCGTCGATGAGGACGAAGATACCGATGAGACGACGGACGAGTCGACCGAAACCGATGCCGCCAAGACGACAGCCAAGAAGGAGGAGAACGAGGTCACAAAGGTCAAGATCTCCGTTGCCAAGGGCAAGACTGCTTGGATTGAGGTCAAGGTTGATGGCAAGTCGGTCTATGGCGCCCAGGCGACCGGCCCCTTTGAGCAGGAATACACGCCTGAGTCCTCGATCGAGATCACCACGTCCAAGCCTTCCGATGTCACCGTTACCAAGAACGGCGAAAAGGTCCGCTACGACACTAAGACGTCGGGCGTGGCACGCGTGACGATCACCGTTCCCAAGAAGGAGACGACCGAGTCCAAGGACGGCGAGAGCACTGACGGCACCGATGGCACCGAAAGTACCGACGGAACTGATGAAACCGATGCCCAGTCCACGGACGGCACTGATGCCGCCACCGACGGGCAGACTACGCCCTATTCAGACGACTATTCTTACGACAGCTACTAAGCCGCTCGTAAGCGAAAGGATTAACCATGGCTAAAGATTCAAGCTTCGACGTCGTGTCCGAGGTCAATATGCAGGAGGTCGACAATGCCTTCCAGCAGACCACGCGCGAGATTTCCCAGCGCTATGACCTCAAGGACTCCGGCGCCACCATCGAGCTTTCGAAGGGCGACAAGCTCTTCATGATCAACGCCCCGGCCGATTTTGTCTCCAAGCAGATCATCGACGTCCTGAGCTCCAAGCTCATCAAGCGCGGCATCGATCTTAAGGCCGTGTCCTGGGATGCGCCTCAGGCTGCATCGGGCGGTACCGTGCGCGTGCTCGGCCACATCGTCGAGGGTATCGACCAGACGACTGCCAAGAAGATCAATAAGGACATCAAGGATCAGAAGCTCAAGGTCAAGGTGACGATTGAGGCCGACAAACTGCGTGTTTCCTCTGCTTCCAAGGATGCGCTGCAGACCGTGATCCAGTTCCTGCGCGACCAGGACTACGGTCAGCCGCTGCAGTTCACCAACTACCGCTAATTCTTTCGAAAGGACCGCTCTTCAACATGGATACTCCGTTGGGCTCCGTACTCTATATCACCCTCGGGTGCGCCAAGAACGAGGTCGATACCGACCGTATGCGTTCGCTGCTGTCCGCCGCAGGCTACGAGGAGGCATTCGATCCACAGGATGCCGATATCGCCATCGTCAATACGTGCTCGTTCCTTGCCTCTGCAACGTCCGAGAGCATCGAGACCACGCTCGAGCTCGCCAACGAGGTTCAGGACGGCGTTCGTTCTTGCCCCATCGTCATGTGCGGCTGCGTGCCGTCACGCTACGGCGATGACCTACCTGACGAGCTGCCCGAGGTCGCGGCCTTTGTGAAGGCCGACGAGGAAGACGGCATCGTGGCGGTCATCGATGACGTGCTTGGCGTGGAGCGCGAGATTGCTGCCTATATTCCGCAGGTCAAGCGCACCGTCGAGGGCGCTGTCGCATACGTCAAGATCTCCGATGGCTGTAACCGCTTCTGTAGCTTCTGCATGATCCCGTATATCCGCGGTCGTTATCACTCGCGCAATGCCGAGAGCATTATCTCCGAGGTGCGCGACCTGGTCGCCGGTGGCGTGCGCGAGATTGTTCTGATCGGTCAGGACACGGGCATCTGGGGTACCGACTTTGCCGACGAGGACGTCGCCGATGGCTCGCCGCGCAATCTGGCGCAGCTGTTGCAGGCCGTTGCTGAGGCGGTGCGTCCTCATAACGTGTGGGTCCGCGTACTCTACCTGCAGCCCGAGGGCATGACCGACGAGCTTATCGAGACCATTCGCGATACGCCCGAGGTGCTGCCCTATATCGATATCCCCGTGCAGCACTGCGACGCGCGCATCCTCAAGGCCATGCGCCGCTCCGGTTCGCGCCAGGAGCTCGAGGACCTGTTCCGCGACCTGCGCGAGCGCATCCCCGGTATCGTGATTCGCTCCACAGCCATGGTAGGGTTCCCGACCGAGACTGACGACGAGTTCCGCGATCTCATTGACTTTATGGACACCGTCGGATTTGACTACACTAGCGTCTTTGCCTACTCACGGGAGGAAGGCAGCCTGGCCGCCAAGATGGAGGATCAGGTCGACGAAGAAGTCAAGCTCGAGCGCGCCCAGGAGGCCATGGACCTGGCCGAGTCGCTCGGTTTTGCTGCAACTGCCGCACATGTGGGCGAACGCGCCCAGGTGATTGTCGACGGTATCGAGGAGACCGAGGACGGTGCTGAGCTCATCGGACATGCCTGGTTCCAGGCACCCGATTCCGATGGCGCGGTGCATCTGGATGCTAGCGAGGCATCTGTGGGCGATATTCTGACGGTCGAGTTTACCGATAGCTTCTGCTACGAGCTTATCGGTCATGTTGTGGAGTAGGAGAGCGTCGTGGCTAACGAGAGCAATAAGGAACTAACGAGTGTTTGGACGCCCGCCAACATCGTGACGTGCGTGCGCATCGTCTTTATTCCGGTGTTCATGATCGTGTCGGCGCTGTCTCACACGAGCGTTGCCGGTACGGATTTGAGCACCTTCGACGGCCCGCTCGCCGCCGCCGCCTTTATTCTGTACGTTATCCTGTCGTGCACAGATAAGGTTGATGGCTACCTGGCACGTTCGCGCAACGAGATCACCGACTTCGGTAAGTTCTTGGACCCCATCGCCGACAAGCTTCTGGTGTTCTCGGCGCTGCTTCTGTTCTTGGATTTTGGTACCGTAACCGTGTGGTCGGTGTTCATCATCCTGTTCCGCGAGCTGCTGGTGAGTGCCCTGCGCATGGTCGCGAGTGCGGCCGGTGTTGTCGTTGCGGCCGATAAGCTCGGCAAGTACAAGACCGCGACTACGATGGTTTCCATCTGCGGCTATCTGTGCGTCTTTGCATTGTCTGGCCTTAACTTGGCCCCGGTGGCGCTGACGCTCGGTATCTATGGCGTCTCGCGCTTCCTGTACGCCGTGGCCGTTATCCTGACCGTTATCTCGGGCGCTCAGTACTTCTGGAACTGCCGCAAGATCGTCTTTTCGGTCTAGGTCCTGGTAAGCATGACGGAATCATTTGAGCAGATTGCCGCGCATAACGAAGAGCTCGCACGCGATATTGTCGAGCGTGCAAGCGTTCGTGGCGTGACGGTTTCGACGGCTGAATCTCTGACGGCGGGCATGATTGCCTCGACGATCGCCGATATCCCCGGTGCCTCGGCGGTGCTGCGCGGCGGTGCGGTGACGTACTGCGACGAGATTAAGCATCGCGTGCTCGGCGTTGAGCAAGAGACACTCGACAGCTATACCGCGGTGTCGTATCAGACGGCGCGCGAGATGGCTGCCGGTTCGCTGGAGCTGTACCAGAGCGATATTGCCGTGAGCGCGACGGGCTATGCCGGCCCTGGTGGAGGCACCGAGAACGATCCGGCTGGGACTTTTTATATTGGTTGGGCGTATCGCTCGGCCGATGGGGGAGTGTCGGTCGTGGACTCCATTCGTTGTCACTATGAGGGCGATCGTTCGTGTGTTCGTGCCCATGCGGTCGCGGAGGCACTGGGTCGCATTGTCTGCGTGCTCAATTCTATGGAATAGACGTGTTTTAAGGGGCCTCCGGGCCCCTTAATTGTGGAGATAGGGTCCTCTGGCGAATCTGCTCTTTGTGCAGGTAGCTGGCGTAATCTTGCTCGTCATGCCTTGCTTGGCTCGCCTGCGGTCAAGTTTTTGGTCAGTGTTTGGATGGCTTTTGGTTGGGTTTTGGAAAGGTTGGCTGCATATGATTTATCTGAACGGTTGACCACGAACAGCCGTTCGTTTATTATCGATGCAGATTGTTAAGAGGAGGGCTATTCATGGCCAAGAATTCAGGTCCCGTACGTACCGTTCATGCTCGCACGACGGGTAAAGAGCGCGATGAGATGATCGCCACCACCAAGGCCGAGATCGAGAAGAAATTCGGC
>USTC01000159.1 GCA_900557505.1 uncultured Collinsella sp. | reverse complement strand
CCGGCGCCGCCGGTCTGCTTCTTATGGCGGCCCTGGGCACTTGCCGTACGGCGAATGGTCTCGCGATACGGAATGCGGATCGGCACGCTCTTGGCCACGACCTTGGTGCGATCCTCCAAACGGTTGAGCAGCACCGAAACCTGTGCCTCACCCACGGCGGAGATGATAGTCTGGCCGGTCTCCTCGTCGCGGTCGATGCTCATGGTCGGATCAGCCTTGCACGCCTTCTCGATAAACGTATAGAGCTTCTCTTCGTCGCCACGGTTCTCGGCCTCGATGGCAATGCGGTACTGCGAGTTGGGGAACTTAAACGCCGCAGCCTCGACCTTACCGGTAATGGAGAGCGTATCGCCCGTCTCGGCCGCCAGCTTGGGCGCCACGATGATGTCGCCGGCATAGGCGTGACCGACCTCGGTCATGTCGCGGCCGCACATCACATACAGGTGGGCCAGACGATCGCTCTTGCGGGTACGCGCGTTGATCAGCTCAAGACCCGGCTCAAGCGTACCCGTCAGCACCTTGATAAAGCTGATGCGACCCTGCTGCGGATCGGCCAGCGTCTTAAACACAAACGCCACCGGACGGTCATCGTCACTCGAAATCTTGAGCGAATCACCGTCGATAAGCGGCATCTCGCCGTAGTCGGTCGGCGCCGGGAAGTACGTCGCGATGTCGTCCATCAGCGAGTTGACGCCCTGCTCCTTAATGCAATCGCCCGCAAAGACCGGCACAAAGATGCGCTCGGCGATCGCCTTCGACAGCAGGCCCTCAAGCTCCTCCTGCGTCAGCGTCTCCTCGCCTTCCAGGTACTTCATCATCAGCTCATCGTCGGCCTCGGCCACCAACTCGCACAGATGGTCATGGGCCTCCTCGGCCTGGGCACGATACTCCTCGGGAATCTCCGACTCAACGGCTTCGGTGCCGTTGCAATGGCGCGCCTTCATGCGCACCAGGTCGATGATGCCGTCAAAGTCCTCGCCCTCGCCCCAGGGAAGGGTCACGGCGCCCAGGCGCGTGCCAAAGCGCTCTTGCAGCAGGTCCATCGTGGTCGCAAAGCTGGCCTCGGAGCGCGACAGGCGGTTTACGAACACCGCACGCGCCAGGCGCAGGTCCTCGGCGGCATACCAGAGCTTAACCGTCGTAGGCTGCGGGCCGGCCTCGGCGTCGACCACAAACAGAGCCGTCTCGCAGACGCTCATCGCGGCAAAGGCGTCGCCGATAAAATCGGGGTAGCACGGGGCATCGAGCACATTGATGCGCGCGCCCTTCCAGTCGATCGGCGCGATGGTCGTCGAGATGGAAAATGCACGCTTGACCTCTTCGGGGTCATAGTCGAGCGTGGGCTTGGTGCCGTCGTGGCCGCCCAGGCGGGCGGTCTTGCCGGAAAGGTGGAGCATGGCCTCGGCGAGTGAAGTCTTGCCCACCCCGCCTTGGCCTACGAGCACCACGTTCCTTACGTTACCGGTCTTGGGAGCACCCATGATGACCTCCTTGCAGGGCCGCGCGCAATGCGCGACGCCAACGGGGAGAGTTCGCGGTCGGTGCCATCCCGGGAGCAGCATGGTCGGCAGCCGAGCCGACTCACCCTCCAAATGTCCTATGCCACCACCCTACCCTCACGGGCGACCGTCCATGCATACCTTTCGGCGCACGTATGAATACAGGCGGCGAGAGGAAGAGACAAGCTTGTGAGGCGATTATTGAACCCCGTCGATGCAAACAAAAAGCCGCCACAGACCGTAAGACCTGCGGCGGCTTCGCCTCAATTAATAGTTGAGTAAATACCTGAGCCTATCCCTCGATACGGCTCAAGAACTCACGGGTGCGCTGCTCACGCGGATGGTCGATGACCTGCTCGGCAGGACCCTCCTCGACAATGCGGCCGCCATCCATAAAGACCACGCGGTCGGCAACATCGCGCGCAAACTGCATTGCGTGGGTCACAATCACCATCGTCATATTCTGCGCGGCAAGGTCTTTAATGACACGCAGCACCTCGGCCGTCAGCTCGGGATCGAGCGCCGAGGTCGGCTCGTCAAAGAATAAGATTTCCGGATCGAGCGCCAGGGCGCGGGCAATACTCACGCGCTGCTGCTGACCGCCCGAAAGCTCACACGGAACCTTGTTCTCGTTGCCCGTAAGCCCCATCTGCGCGATCAACTCGCGCGCACGAGCTTCCGCCTGTTCGCGCGGGCGCTTAAGCACGCGGATCGGCGCGTCGATGATGTTTTTCATCACGGTATAGTGCGGGAACAGGTTGTAATTTTGGAACACCAGGCCGAATCGCGAGCGCGCCCGCTTGGGCACATCGCCCTTCGCATAGACCGCGCCCGAACCCGCATCCGTCGCAACGGCAAGGTCACCAAACGAGAGCGAGCCTCCGTCGAGTGTCTCGAGCAGCGTGGCACACCGCAGCAGCGTGGACTTGCCGCCACCCGAAGGCCCGATAATCGCCACGACCTCGCCACGCTTCACCTCAAGCGAGATATCCTTGAGCACCTCATTGCCGCCAAACGCCTTGCGAGCGCTTTCGATTTTCATCACCGAGTTAGTCATGATAATAGTCCAGCTTCTTTTCGGCGGCGCCCAACAGCATCTCGACCACGAAGTTGAAAACCCAGTAGATCAGCGCCGCAATCGCAAACGGCACCATGCTCACTTGCGAGGCGACCAGCGCCTTGGCCGTCGAGAACATCTCGCCCACACCAATGGCAAACGCCAGCGACGTGTCCTTGACCAGCGTGATGATCTCGTTGCCCATCGCCGGCAGAATACGCTTGGCGACCTGCGGCATCACGATATACAGAAACGTCTGCATACGCGAATAGCCCAGCACCTCGGCTGCCTCGTATTGGCCGCGCGGAATGGACTGCAAGCCCGAGCGATAGATCTCGGCAAAGTAGCCGGCGTAGTTGATGATGAACGCCACGACGCATGCCGTCCATTTGGAATCGGGCGTGAGCGAGATGCCAAACACGTAGTACGGGGCAAAGTAGATGGCAAACATCTGTAGCATGAGCGGCGTGCCGCGCATCACCGAAATATAGATGCGCGCGATCCAGCGAAGCGGCGCAATTTTACTCATGCGCATGAACGCCACGGGGATTCCCAGTGGAATCGACCCGAGCAGCGTCAGCACAAACAACTGCAAGCTGACCAAGAATCCCTGGCCAAGCATCTGCATCATGACCTGAATAGACATTACTTGAGCACCCAATTATCGAAAGATAGACCATAGCTTGAATACTTGTCGCACAGGTCCTTAACCGTGCCGTCCTCGTAGAGCGCCTTGAGCGACTCGGTCACGGCGTCGGCCGACTTGGTGTCGCCCTTCTTAAAGCCGACGGCATAGTGTTCACTGGACAGCGACTTATCAAGCTGCGTGTAGGCATCGGGCTTGGCGGCAAGCTGATACTGAGCGATCGAGAGGTCGCAGGCAACGGCATCGACTGCACCACTCTCGAGCTGCATAAAGGCCGTATTGTACTCGCCGATGGTATCGAGCGTGGCAAACGTCGCCGCCAGATCCTTCTGGTCACCTTCGAGTACATCCTGCGCAGCGGAATCGGTCTGGGTAATCACGGTCTTGCCGGCAAGATCGTCCCAGCCTTTGATGCCCGCATCCTTCTTGACCACCAGCACCTGCTCATTGAGCATGTACGGCTCGGAGAACGTATAGTCGTCCTCGCGACCCTCCATGGTAAAGCCGTTCCAGATGCAGTTGATGGCACCCGAGTTGAGCAGCGTGTCCTTGGCATCCCAGTCGATGGCCTCGTATTTGACCTCCCAGCCCTGCTTATCGGCAACAGCCTTGGCCAGATCGAGATCAAAGCCGGTGTACTCGCCATCGTCGCCCACAAAGCCGTACGGAGGATAGGACTTATCAAAGCCCACCACGAGCTTCTTGGACTCCGCAGCGCCCTTCACGTCCTTGGCTGCGGTAGATCCGGCAGCAGAGCCCTTATCGGCACCACCGCCGCAGCCTACCAGGCCGAGGCCAAGCACCGTGGCAAGCGAACCGGCTAGACCAAC
>USTC01000158.1 GCA_900557505.1 uncultured Collinsella sp. | reverse complement strand
GGCCCCGCCGCCGATTACCAAGACGTCATAGGAGGCGTTTGCGTTCACTTAGGCCTCGGCGGTCTCGTGCGGGGCAATGGCCTCGACGGCAGAGACGGCTTGGGGCAGCATACCGTCGGGCAGTGCGGTCTCAACCTCGCCCTTGTCGCAAGCCTCGGCGAGTGCCGGATTGATGGGAAGCTGCCCTAGGATCTCGAGGTTGTAACGCTCGGCGACCTCGGGGAGCTTGCTCTTGCCAAAGACTTCGATCTTCTTGCCGCAATCGGGGCACTCGATATAGCTCATGTTTTCGACGATTCCCAGAATGGGGACGTTCATCTTCTCGGCCATGTTGACCGCCTTGGCGACGATCATCGAGACCAGATCCTGCGGGCTCGTGACGATGACGATGCCATCGACGGGCAACGACTGGAAGACGGTGAGGGCGACGTCGCCCGTTCCCGGAGGCATGTCGACCAGCAGGTAGTCGATGGGGCCCCATGAGGTTTCGCTCCAGAACTGCCTGATGGCACCCGCGATAACCGGACCGCGCCAGAGGACGGGGTCGGTTTCGTTTTGGAGCAGCAGGTTAGAGCTCATAACCTTGACGCCGTGCTCGGAGATTTCGGGCAGCATAAGGTTGCCGAGGGCATGGACGTGACGTCCGCTCATACCGAGCATCTTAGGGATAGAGGGGCCGGTAATATCGGCATCGAGGACGCCGACCTTGTGACCGTGGCGGGAAAGCTCCGTGGCGATGGCGCCGGTGACGAATGACTTGCCGACGCCGCCCTTGCCGGAAAGCACGGCGATAACGCGCTTGACCTCGGACAGCGTATTTTCCTCAAATTGCGACGGCGACGTTTGCCCGCCGGCTGCCTGTGCGTGCTCGCAACCCATGTTTGACTCCTTTGTATATGTTGGGGCCGGAGCCCCGCGGTGTGACACGAGCGTCATTGTACCCTCGTTTGCGAGCGGGAGTCATTCATGATACGTGGTAGGCGATCGACGGTATTCGAAAGTACGGACCGAGCGTGCAGTCTGCGGCGTCAGACAACGCAAAAGGTCTGCGAATCTTGTATTACGAACATCTGTGCGCGTCGAGTGCGCTAAACTCATCGTCAGTGTGATTTGAAGTTGTAGGAGGCAAGGAGCTTCCATGTCTGATTCTTCTATCGTTATTCGCGGCGCGCGCGAGCATAACCTGCGCGATATCGATGTTTCCATTCCGCGTGACCAGCTCGTGGTCATAACCGGTCTTTCCGGATCGGGCAAGAGCTCACTGGCGTTCGATACCATCTATGCCGAGGGCCAGCGCCGTTACGTCGAGAGCCTTTCGAGCTATGCGCGTCAGTTTTTGGGCCAGATGGACAAGCCCGATCTGGACTCGATTGACGGCCTGTCGCCGGCTGTGTCGATCGATCAGAAGACAACGTCCAAAAACCCACGCTCGACGGTGGGCACCGTAACCGAGATTTACGACTATCTGCGTCTGCTGTTTGCTCGCGTGGGAACGCCGCACTGTCCTGAGTGCGGTCGCGTCATTGAGCGTCAGACGACCGATCAGGTCGCCGATAAGGTGCTGGCGGCGGGGGAGGGCCGTCGCGCGTTTGTGTTGGCGCCGGTGGTTCGTGGACGCAAGGGCGAATATGCCAAGCTGTTTGAGGACCTGCGTGCGGAGGGCTTTAGCCGTGTGCGCGTCGACGGCGAGGTGCGCTCGCTTGACGACCCTATCGACCTGGACAAGAAGTTCAAACACGACATTGAGGTCGTGGTCGACCGTATCGTGATTCGAGAGAACTCCCTGGGTCGCATTGCCGAGTCCGTTGAGCAGGCGACGGCACTGGCGCACGGTAACGTGAACGTGTACATGCTGCCCGACCGCGACGCTCCCGAGGGAACCGAGGGCGAGCTGCTGGAGTATTCGCTGGCACTGGCGTGCCCGGAGCACGGGCATTCCATCGACGACCTGCAGCCGCGCGATTTCTCATTCAACGCGCCCTATGGTGCATGTCCCGAGTGCGATGGCCTGGGCTTTAAAAAGACAGTCGATGCCGAGGCGCTGATTGAAGACCCCTCAAAGTCGATTGCCGACGGAGTTTTTGGCAGCCTGTTCGGCAATTCCAACTATTATCCGCAGATTTTTGCTGCGGTCTGCAAACACTTTAAGGTGAGTGCCGGTACGCCATGGGAGGACCTGCCCCCGCGGGTGCGTCGTGCGTTTTTGGATGGCATGGGCGACACGAAGATTTCGGTCGACTATCAAAAGCTCGATGGGCGTCGCAGCCAGTGGGACACTAAGTTCTCGGGCGTGCGCAACATTCTGTACGAGCGCTACAACGAGACGACGAACGAGAACACCAGAGCTCGCTTGGAGAAATACATTCGCGAAGAGCCATGCTCGAGCTGTCACGGTGCTCGCCTGCGTCCCGAGATGCTTGCCGTCACCGTGGGCGGCAAGTCCATTTACGATGTCTGCTGCCTGTCGTGTCGCGAGTCGCTCGAGTTTTTTGAGGGCCTGGAGCTTACCGAGCGTCAGCAGTTCATCGGCGGGCGCATCGTCAAGGAAATCCTGGAGCGCCTGCGTTTTCTGGTCGATGTCGGACTCGACTATCTGACGCTCGATCGCGCCTCGGCGACGCTTTCCGGCGGTGAGGCCCAGCGCATTCGCCTGGCAACGCAGATCGGCGCCGGCCTCATGGGCGTTCTGTACATTCTGGACGAGCCGTCGATCGGTCTCCACCAACGCGATAACGAGCGCCTGATCAAGACGCTCGAGCGCTTGCGCGATATCGGTAATACCGTTATCGTCGTCGAGCACGACGAAGATACAATTCGCGCTGCCGACTACGTGATCGATATGGGTCCCGGTGCGGGCGTTAACGGCGGAAACGTGGTCGCTGCAGGAACGCCTGCCGATATCATGGCGTGCCCCGATTCCATGACGGGTGCCTATTTGACCGGCAAGCGGATGATCCGCGTGCCCGATGAGCGCCGCAAGCCCGGCCGCGGCTGTCTTAAGATCACGGGCGCCCGCGCTAACAACCTCAAAAACGTTACCGCCAAGATTGAGTTCGGTACGCTCACAGTCGTTACCGGTGTTTCGGGATCGGGCAAGAGCTCCCTGGTCACCGATACGATTGCGCCCGCGCTTACGAATGCCATCCATCGTTCGACGCGTCCCGTGGGGCCGTACAAGAAGATTGAGGGCATCGAGTGCATCGATAAGGTAATCGATATCGACCAGTCGCCGATCGGTCGCACGCCGCGTTCGAACCCTGCGACCTATATTGGCTTGTGGGATGATCTGCGTGCGCTATTTGCAAGCACGCCGGAGTCGAAGGCGCGCGGCTACTCGCCGGGACGTTTCTCCTTTAACGTAAGCGGCGGTCGCTGCGAGGCGTGCAAGGGCGATGGCCAGATCAAGATCGAGATGCACTTCCTTCCCGATATCTATGTCCCCTGTGAGGTATGTGGCGGCAAGCGTTATAACCGCGAGACACTCGAGGTTACCTACCGCGGCAAGACGATCTCGGACGTGCTCGACATGAGTGTCACCGAAGCACTGGCTTTCTTTGGGAATATCCCGCAGATTAAGCGCAAACTGCAGACCCTATATGACGTGGGTCTGGGCTACGTGAGCTTGGGCCAGCCCGCTACGACGCTTTCGGGCGGCGAGGCGCAGCGCGTGAAGCTCGCCAAGGAGCTTCATCGTCGTCAGACAGGTAAGACGTTCTACATTTTGGACGAGCCCACAACCGGCCTTCATTTTGAGGATGTTCGCCAGCTGCTCGACGTTTTGCAGCGCCTGGTCGATGCGGGCAACACGGTTCTGGTGATCGAGCACAACCTTGATGTCATCAAGGTTGCCGACCGCCTGATCGATATGGGTCCCGAGGGCGGTCGTCGTGGAGGCAATGTCCTTTTTACCGGAACTCCGGAAGCTTTAGCAAAGAGTGGCGTCGGGTTTACGGCTCCGTTCTTGAAAGAAGAGTTAGATATAGCAAATAAGAAAAAATGAAGAATCCTATACAAATGATCAAGCAGTGCGTGG
>USTC01000157.1 GCA_900557505.1 uncultured Collinsella sp. | reverse complement strand
GAGACCGGCGACAGGCAGGTCGAGCGCGAGCTGGCGGCTTACAAGCGGAAAGAGGCGATCCGATGACGGTCTATGTGACAGGCGACATCCACGGTGGGCTCGACATGCAAAAGCTCCGCGACTGGGAGCTTGGGGATAGCCTTGGCAGCGACGACTATCTGATCATCGCCGGCGACTTTGGCTTTCCGTGGGACTTCTCTGCCGAGGAATGCGCCGATATCGCTTGGCTGGAGTCGCGCCCCTACACGGTGCTGTTCGTCGACGGCAACCACGAGCGCTTCGATCACTGGGCGGAGCGCCCCATGGAGATGTGGCATGGCGGGCTGACGCAGCGCCTGTCGGACACCTCGCCCATTCGGCGCCTGACGCGCGGCGAGGTCTTCGAGCTCGACGGATCGACGGTCTTCACCATGGGCGGTGCCACGAGCGTGGACAGGGAATACCGCGTGCCGTATTCCAGCTGGTGGCCTCAGGAGCTCCCGGACGAGCGCGATTTCGATACCGCGCGGACAAAGCTCGACGAGGTCGGCTGGAAGGTCGACTGCGTCATCACCCATACCTGCCCGACGCGCATGCTCTCGCCGACGCTCTACCCGGACCCGGGCTGGGAACGCCCCGATGTGGACCGGCTGACCGAATTCCTTGACGAGCTCGAGGACCGCCTGGACTACAAGCGCTGGTATTACGGCCATTTTCACCGAGACGGCAATCCGGACGAACGGCACACGGTGCTGTATGACCGGATCGTGAGGCTCGGGGACAAACTCCTGCCGTGGGGTGCGTACTGATGACGGTCTATGCGACAGGTGACGTGCACGGCAGGGCCGAGTACGGGTCCAGCCGGTTTGCCTTCACGAATTGGCCGCTGGGCCGGACCCTGACGCGCGATGACGTGGTGATCGTGGCCGGCGACTTCGGCTTTGTCTGGGATGGATCCAACGCCGAGAAATACTGGCTTGACTGGTTCGAGTCGAAGCCGTGGACCACGTGTTTCGTGGACGGCAATCATGAGAACCACCACGCCCTGGCTGAGCTGTCGGTGCGGGAGTGGAACGGCGGGCTCGTCCATGAGGCGCGACCGCACGTGCTGCACCTGATGCGCGGAGAGGTGTTCGATATCGACGGGCTCACAGTCCTTGCCATGGGCGGCGCCACGAGCAACGACAGGCAGTATCGCAAGGAGGGGAGGAGCTGGTGGCCCGAGGAGATGCCGAGCGAGGAAGAGATGTGGCAATGCCGCACCTCGCTCGACCGCGTGGGCTGGAAGGTCGACTACGTGGTGACTCACGAGGCTCCTGCCGACCTGGCAGAGAAGCTGTGCCGGGAGCGCGAACGCGAGTATCTGGACGACCAGCTGCAACGATTCCTTGCCGAGCTCGACGGGCAGCTCGGCTACCGCGCCTGGTTCTTCGGCCACTACCACGGCGACGAATGGCGCGACGACAGGCACCGCCTTATCTACCGAGACATCGTGCCGATCGAAAATGCTGCGCCCGGCTCTAGAAACCCTCTAGAAATGCTCTAGAAGGTTTCTAGAAATTAGACGCTTTGCGGCCTACTCCAATTCAAAGGTCTGGTCGAGGGAGTTTGACCCGGCGCCCATCCCGTCGACTTTCACTTCGATGGGAGACATGCCGTTGAGGTCAAAAATCGACACACCGTCGCATTCGCCTCCCGGCGCAAGCCCTTGCGAAGAGAAGCGGTCTTCCTGCAAATCGGCGGCAAACCCGCGAGATAGCATCTGCTTATTTTGATAAGCCGTGATGTAGCTACCAACAGCGCATGAATCTGCCGATCGGTTGTTAATGGTGTGCCAGCGAACAACGGCAACCTTCCCGCCATCGCCAGCCGAGGAATCATGCACCTCGACGCCGGTGACTGAATACTCCATCTTGCCGTAAACCCCGTCTTCCTGCGCGTTATCAGAATCAGCGACCTGAACTGCCGTCTGACGATCGTCTGCCTGGCTGCACCCAGAGGTCATAACTAGGGCGGCTGCCAGAACACCAGCAGCCCCAAAGTTCCGAGCTAGGTTGATTGCCTTTTTAACAGAGAGATGTTCCATCGACTACTCCGAACTTAATTGTTTTTGAATGCCATCAGCCAAACAGCCAAGCCCCAATGAGCATGACCACTGAAACTGCTGCAAGCGAAGCCCAGACGGCATTTTGACGGGTGATGACACCGCTGATGGTGAGCGCATTTGCGCCGGCACCATCAATGACAGTCCAGACAAGTGCCGTGACCAAAAAGACGACTAGCCCTGCCGTTATCAACTCACGGCGAGACGGCCTTAGCTTGTCGGACATATCTACTCGCTCCTCGCCTGGGCCATGACCTCGACCTTGGCCTCGGCCACGGCCGCCCGCTGCTCGGAGGCGGCGAGGCGGTCCTTGAGGGCGGCGACCTCGGCCATCAGGTCACGCTGGGCGAGGAGGGAGACGTTGAGATCGGCCTGAGCCTTGGCCGCGGCGTCGACCGCGCCCCTCATGCTTTCAATTCGATCGTCTTTTGCGGCTGATTCTGCCAAGAGCTGATTGTTCTCGGAATCGAGCTTCTTGAGCTGCGAGAGGTAATCGGCGACGGTGGCGTGGAGCTCATCGTTCTCAATCTCCAAGCTCGCAGTATCCAGCTCGAATTTCTCTTTGATGGCGGCGACCTGCTCGACGCAATTAGATTTGATGCTCTGAATCTGTTCCATTGTACTTTTCTTGGCAGCGTCGGCGTCCTCGCGGGCAGCACGAGCCTCCATCGCGGCAGCTTCGGCAGCGCCCACGATGATGCGCTTGACCCGCTCGACCGCCTCATCGAGGACGGCCGATGCGTCGAGCGCAGCCTTCACGCCGGGAGTGGCGTTAGGGTGGTAGCCGTCGACCAAGCGGGCGACGGTATCGGCCTGCGAGAGACCAAGGCTCGTGCTGATGTCCTTTATGGCGTCACGGGTCTCCGATGAGACATTCAGACTGGTCATTTTCTTTTCGGACTGGACTTGGTTTTCGGCCATGATGCGGCACTCCAATCAACAATGGGCATGGCTCCGCCATGCCATATGGCTGGGAACAATGCACGGCCGCTGTTAAGTTGTCTTTTTCCTGCGATCGGTGAGTTCTAAAAGGCGTCTCAAGTCATGCGTTCACGCAGGTTTTCGGTTAGAGAAATACCGCACCCTTATATAGTAACGCCGCCGCACTCGGGCCTATTAGGCAAATCGCGAAACGACAGACGGACTTATTTCCTGACGCCCACCAATCCGCGTTCACGAAGGATGCGGTACAGCGTTGATTTGGAGACGCCAGTCGCAGCGCAAATATCGGGAATAGGAGTCTCTCCTCCAAGATAGAGCCTTACTGCGGCATCGGCTTTGACGCCGGCAGTGCGAGGCCTGCCACCCACGTTGCCGCCGTGGCTCCGTTTGACGGCGATACCCTCGGCCTGGCGTTGCCTGATCAGATCTCGCTCAAGTTCCGCGGTGCAAGCATGGGTGCCAAGCACGAAGCGCCCGAATGCGGTATCTAGATCCACGGGCTGTTTCAGGGACGTGAGCTTCACGCCGAGGTTTCGAAACATAAGGTCATAGTTGAGCAGCTGCCTGGTCGATCTGGTCAAGCGCTCCCAGGATTCGACCACCACCTCGTCGCCCGCCCGCATCTTCTTGAACAGGCGCTTCTGCTGCGTCCGGTCGCCGTCCTGGGCACCCGTGACCTTGTCCTTGTAGATATGGCCATAGGCCACGCCAGCGTTCACCAGAGCCTCGATCTGGCGGTCCAACCTCTGGTCTTTCGTGCTCACGCGAGCATATCCGTAACGTGTCATTTCAGCCTCCTGTCTCGTATTTGATTTTCCCATGGGAATTGACGTGGAGGTTTTGACACTGGGTTTTGGCACTCGACGTTCACGGCATCGAGGGTTCGATTTTCGAGTGCCCAGAGGCATACGTTTTGGGACGAACGGCTAATGGAATATGTTGGGACGGATAGTATTCTACTACCAAATAGTAGTAGAATACTATCGTAAAGATTGGAGGCTCATGGTCCGGATACACCAGAGAGTTCACGAGCGGC
>USTC01000156.1 GCA_900557505.1 uncultured Collinsella sp. | reverse complement strand
CCGTTACCTCGGCAGCAGCGGCGGCAGCAGCGGTCGAGCCCACGCGCGCTTCGAGCGTCACACGCTCGGCGGCAAGCGTATCCTGCGGCAGGTCGTATTCAATCTTGGCACGGCCGAGTTTATTGGTCTTGCCGGTGTACTTTGCGGCCGAGGCGCCCACGCCCACGGTAAGCTGCACGCTTTTTCCGGGCGCTGCGTATACGTAGGCGACATTGCCCAGTAGGCTGTGAACGTCGGTGCTGTCGACCTCGATGCGCGATCCGCTAACCTCGAGTGTGGTGCTTCCCAGCGGCAACGTCACCTCGCCCAGCGTAATAAGCGGCGAGATGGCATAGATGCCCGCAGCCTTAGGCTTAAAGCGCACAAACACATCGGCGCCCATGCCCTTATTCATATTGAGAACGAGGTTGTCGCCCTCCCAAGTTGTGTCAGCCCACATGGCCTCGGAGCTGGCGCCGGCTTCGCGAGAGCCTGCGGACACATCCCCGACGGCATCCTTGGCCAGCGGAATCTCAATCTTGGCAGCCTGGCTGTCCTTGAGCTCGTAATGAATGCGCAGCTCGGTCTCCACGCCAACGACCGCGGACGAATCAGCGATAACCGAGCCCGCCGTCAGCCCGCGCTCGGCACGATACGTCTCCACGTCAAACGTGGGGACGTCGAGCGTCACGTCGAGCTGTTTGCCGTCCTCAATCTTCACCTGCTTTTGCGCGATATGCTTACCCACGGTCAGCCCTAGGCGGCTAAACGTGGAATAGCTCGTCGCTTGGATGTCGTAGCTCGTCTTGTTAAAGGCGACGATGGTGTACGAACCGGCCTTAAGGCGCGGCGTCTCGGCCTTCATGATAGGCGTGGTGCCATCGTCTTCGTAACCCATCAGATAGGTGACGCCGTCGGCGACCAGCTTGCCGTCGGACGTACGGAACACCAGCACGCGGTTAGCGCCCTGGTAGTCGCCCTTGGTCGCGACCGTCGCCGTGCCCCAGGGCTTCAAGTCGATATCGACCTTGCCGGCCGAGGGCTTCACCGTCGCCGTCGTCCCACCCAGCTTGAGGCTGTCTTTGGGCTCGAGCGTTATCTCCAGATCCTGGTCCGCGTCGGCAATGGCCTGCGACACCACGAGCGCTGTGCCCTGGATACGGAAGTCGTTTTCCTTGTCACCCTTGGCAGGCTTAAGCGTCTTGCCGCCGTTCTTCACCGTCAGATCGATGTTATCGAGACTATCGAGCTCAATGCGTTCGGTCTTATCCTGGCCCACAATCGGTTCAAGATAGCCCACGTTGAGCTCAATCGCGCGCGAAGCCGGAATCTTGGTAAAGTCCTCCGCCTTAATCTCTCCGATATTCCATGTGCCCGTCATCTGGTCGCCCGGGCGCGCCAGCACCATGTCATAGTAACCGCTGAGCGAAATGCGCAGCGTTGCTGCCGTCTTGGAGAGGACGTTGGCAGCAACGGAGCCGTCGTCGCCAACCGTCAACGGCGTGGACTGCCCCGCCTGCAAGAGCACGGCCGCCGCGCTCTGGGGAAGTTTGCCCGTCACCTGGGCCGCCTCGCCCATCCACTCAAACGTGTAGGCAGGCTTCGAGGAATCGACGGAGTCCTTGCGATCGGCCACGGCATCGGCAAGCTTTTTGACCATCGAGGGGTTGCCAGCCGAATCGGTCGCATAGGCATAGATGGTCTGGCCTTCACCAAAGGGCATCGCATACGTTACGCCATCGATTGTCACGCGCTCATTATAGTCGCCCGGATAGCCCGCCTCACCAAACTGAAGATCGGGGTTCATCACGCGCAGGGCAACGGCATTATGGTTCGTCTCGTTTCCGTATCTCGTGTTCTCAAAAGCTCCCCACTCTATCATTTCCACGCTTTTGGGTAGCACAATCTCTTTGCCGGCAATCGCAGGATCAAGAGAGGCGAACGCGAGCGCCCCGATAGATTTGACACCATCGCCAATCGTCACCGACGACACATGCGAGCACCCGTCAAAGGCATAGCGCTCAATCCGCTCCACCGTGCCCGGCACGTTGATCTGCGTAAAGGTGAGTACCGTTGTGTCCGAGACATAGAACTGCGGTACGCCGCAATTGGCGAAGGCGCGATAGTCGATAGTCTTAACCGAAGGCGGCAGCGTTGCCACCACATTGTCGTCAAGTTGTTCGCAGCCCTCAAAGGCCTGCTCGGGAATCGTGGTAAAGGCCGCGTTGTTGGGCCAGGTCACCGTGTGAAGTGTCTTGCTTCCGGTAAACGCATTCCAGCCCAGTTCCTCAACCGAATCGGGCAGTGCGATTTCCTTGATGCTGCTGCCGCCCAAACCGCCCACAGAGCGGATATGCGAATCGGGGGCAAACGTAATTGATGTGAGCGCAACGTTTCCCATGCCCTTAAGACTCACGACATTTTTGCCGTCGATGGTCGAGGGCACCTCCAACGTGGTAATGCCCGCGTCGCCATACTCGATAGAAATTTCGTTGGTGAGGCTATCGATCGAGAAGTAGTACTGCGCGGGAGTCTGCTCGCCGGCCACGTAGCCATCATCGTATTCGCCTTTTACGCCCGTAGCGCCCTTCGAGGTCATCCAGAGCCCAAGATCCTCATTCCAGGTTGCTTCGGCTTCGGCGGTCTCCTCCTGCTTCTGCTGCTCGGCGAGTTCCTTGCCCTCGACAAGATCAGTGGCGAGCGTACCCGCAGGTGTGCTCTCGGTCTGCCCGGCGCCCGTTAGGCCCGCCGCCGATGCAATCTCGGAGGGCGGGGGCGTAGGGGTATCACCACTATCGAGCACTGTGGGGTCGGCGGCGCCGGCATCGGGCGCGGGGTCGGCGGCGTCGGCATCGGCTGCTTGGTCGTTATCCGTCTGCACAAAAGTGCCGTCGGTGGTGAGGGTCTCGGCAAACGCGCCCGCGGGCAACGAACCCGTCACCATGGTGAGGGTCACCGCGGCAACGGTCAGGCGGCGGCAAAGCGCTCGAACAGTAGTCCACCTCATGGTCGTTCCTTTCCTGCAAACCAAAAGTCATCCAGCGTAATCGTCGTCCAAAAACAAAGCGAACGGTAGGTTCATATATACGAACCTACCGTTCTACCTGCGTAAACCACCGCAAAGGGGACAGGCACCTTTGTGGCGGTTTGGGGTCTGGTCGGCGAACCGATTCCGATGTTTGTCTCGATCTGTAACAGTTAGGCCCTGTTGAGCCTTGTAGTTGTTACAGATCGAGATTTTACTGAGGCCGAGAACGAGAGCCGTCACCCAGCTCTAATGCTTGCGGCGCTTGGTCGCGGCGAGGCCGGCGGCGGCTACGGTTGCGCCGGCGATGCCTAGGGCGGCGACCGTCATCGCGGTGGTATCCCCCGTGATAGCCAGGACAGCATCGCCCTTCTTGGCCTGCGTGGTTTTCTCAACCGTCTTGCTCACCGTGGTGGTCGTAGCCGGCTTGGCCGAGGGTTTGGTCTCGGGCTTCACCCCAGGCTGCGGCGTCGGCTTGGGATCCGGCGTAGGCTGCGGATCGGGAGTCGGCGTGGCTTCAGGCGTAAAGGTCAGATCGGTGTTGAGCCACAGGGTGTAGATCCAACCGCTGTCCTCATCGGATACGCTGTCCGCGACCTGGTAGCCGCACTCCTGGCCGTTGATCACCAGCTTGGTGTCGGGCGTAAAGTAGAAGCCGCGCGCGGACTTGAGGTAGATACCGTAACGATAGGTCACGCCGGGCTTAAAGGCGTCGATGTGGTTCGTAATGTTCTGATCCCAGAACTCCTGAGAGTTCACTTCGCTGCCATCGCTGCCCGTCCAGAACTCACACTGAGGAAGGGAGTTGGAGCCCGTCGGAACATTCGCCGTAAAGACCGGCTTATCGCCCGCCTTGAAGGTGGTCGTGGCGCCGTTGATCTCGATAACGTCGATGGCCCGCCATTCGTCGATCGGCTGCTCGCACAGCATATTGTCGGCGTTTGGCGCGAAGACGCCGTTGACGGTCTTGATGTGGTGCGCCCACTGACCGTTGACGTACATCATGCAGTCATCGGCCACGGTATTGTCGCCCTTGAGCCTCAGCTCAACGGAGTACATGTAGAACTTGTGACCGCAAACATCCTCGCCACGATTTTTGCTCGTAGC
>USTC01000155.1 GCA_900557505.1 uncultured Collinsella sp. | reverse complement strand
TTCCCGCCACGACCGCCGTCGCCACCATCGGGGCCACCCTTGGGGACAAAGGCCTCGCGCCTAAACGACATGCATCCGGCACCGCCGTCGCCGCCGCACACGTTAATGCGGCTGATATCGGTGAACTGTGACAACAGAATCGCCTCCTACAAAAAGAGGGAGACCCTTGAATCCTAAAACTCAAGTGCCTCCCACATATGTGCTCTATGAAGGGTGAATTACGCGTTCGCGAGCGGGCGTACGCTGACCCTGTGCTTGATACCCTTGTGGAACTCAACGGTACCGTCGACCAGCGCGAACAGCGTGTCGTCCTTGCCACGGCCAACGTTCTCACCCGGGTGGATGTGCGTACCGTGCTGACGGACGAGAATCGTGCCCGTGGTTACCGTCTGGCCGGCGAAGCGCTTCGTGCCAAGGCGCTGACCGCGGGAGTCACGGCCATTACGGGAGGAACCGAGTCCTTTTTTGTGTGCCATTGTGTATACCTACTCTTTCGTTACGAGTGTAATCTACTCGGCGACGGGAGCCTCGGCAACAGCCTCGGCCTCTGCCTTGACAGCCTTCTTGGCGCGGGACGTAGCCTGGACCTTCACGATCTTCAGCTTGGTGAGCTGCTGACGGTGACCCTTCAGACGACGATAGCGCTTACGCTTGTGGAACTTGAAGACCAGCTGCTTCTCGCCCTTGAACTGCTCAACGATCTGAGCGGTAACCTTGGCCTTGGCCAGCTTGTCGGGATCGGTGACGATCTTCTTACCATCGTTGAGGAAGATGACCGGCAGGGTGACCTTGTCGCCCTCATTGCCCTCGATCTTCTCGACGGTGATGACATCGTCGGTGGCGACCTTGTACTGCTTGCCGCCCGTGTTAACGATTGCGTACATGTTTACTTGCCCTTCATGCATCAGTTAGTGCAACAGCCGAATATAGTAGCAGGCGATAATACCCCCGTCAACGAGTATGTGGAGCAAATCCACAAGTTCGCACAGGTATGGGGCTGACGAGTCGGCCCTCGTCGTCCTCGCATGCTTGATTCTGACGCTCGACATCGTAGGAGCAGATGGTCACGAGGTCTTGCATACCGGTGGAAACAATAGGTGCATCGACGCCCGGGGTCAAGCCCTGCAACAAAACATCAGCAGCAGAAAGCAAAATCTCCGGACGCATGGATCCCTCGTTGTCGGCATGGGTGTCGAGCATGAGCACCAGATGGTCCTCACGCTCCCCCGCCGCGAGCTCATAGCCAACGAGCGTATGGTCCAGACGCTTGCTCTTTTTGCCGCGCGCATAGTCAATGCCATGACCCGCGCGCAGCGTGTCGATAGCAGCGCGCACCTCGTCGGCGCTCACGGGGGCCTCGGGGTCCAGGTGCAAGTCGATGCGGTACGACAGACGCGTAAGCTGAGCCGTCAACGCCGGCGTGCGCACGTCGATGTAGGCAGCCTCGATAGGCGCCAGATCGGCAGGCGACGCAGACGCCAGGCGCTCAAAGGCCTCGTCAAGCGCGACGAACTCGGTCATAAACAGGTCATACCACTCGCAGGTCGACGACGTGCCCACGGGCAGCGCCGACGAAAAGCCCACGCGCATATGCGGCGAGAAACCCTGCGTCACGGCATAGGGCAGGCCCGCACGGCGCACGATGCGCTCAATGGTATGGATTAGTTCCAGATGGCCCAGGTACTTAAGGCGATCACGCTTGCCGTAGCGAACGCGCAGCCTAAAGAGCGTGGGATTGTCGGTCAAGCGCTCACTCATGCGCGATCACCCATCAATACGTTCTTGGCGTGGAGCGTGGGACAGATTCCGCAGCCGGTGCACGACGTGCGGGTGCAATCGGGCGTCGTGACGCCCTCGAGCGAACGGCGGTATTCGCGCTCGAGGAAGCCGCGCGAGCAGCCGGGGCTCACGTGCTCCCAGGGCAGGCGCCAGTCCAGCTCGTAGGGCAGGTGTACCAGCACGTTGAGGTCGATGCCGTTTTTAGCAGCGGCCTCCTTCCAGTTGTCGAGCGAGAAGTGCTCCACCCAGGCGTCGAAGCGCGAACCCGCACGCCAGGCATCGATGATGACCGGCGTCATATCGCGGCCGGCGCGAGACAGCGCAGCCTCGATAAGCGAGGTCTCGGCATCGTGGTAGTGCACGCGAACGGCGCGGTTGCGAACGCTCGTGATGAGGAGCTTCTGGCGGCGCTTGACGTCGTCGTAATCGAGCTGCGGGCACCACTGGAAAGGTGTTGCCGCCTTGGGGATGAACACCGAAACAGAGATAGACACCGAGATAGACCCGCGGCGCGCCTTGGGCACCACGGAGCGACCGAGCTCAAGCACGTGATCGGCCAGGTTGGCGATAGCCACGATGTCCTCGTCGCGCTCGCCGGGAAGGCCCATCATGAAGTAGAGCTTCATGCGGTTCCAGCCGGCCTCGAAGGCTGCCTTGGCCGCGCGATCCAAGTCCTCCTCGGTCACATTCTTGTTGATGATGTCGCGCATACGCTGGCTGCCCGCCTCGGGAGCGAACGTCAGACCGCCCTTCTTTTCGCCGGCAACCGACTCGGCCATGTCAACGCCAAACGAATCCAAGCGCTGCGACGGAATGGACACGCGAATGCCCGTGTCCTCCAGACGACGGTTGAGCCTACCGAGCACGTCGCGGATACAGGAGTGGTCGGTCGTCGAAAGCGAGGTAAGCGACACCTCGTCATAGCCAGTCTTTTCCAAGCCCTGAATCACCGATGACACGATCTGGTCGGCCGAGCGCTCGCGTACCGGACGATACGTCATGCCCGCCTGGCAAAAACGGCAGCCGCGGGCGCAGCCACGCAGGATCTCGATAGACAGGCGATCGTGGACGAGCTGCGCATACGGCACGCACGACTGAGAAAGCGGGTTGGTGGCACCAAAGTCCTCGACGACGCGCTTGTAGACTACCGGCGGGACGTCCTTGCCCTCGCGCGGCACGGTGTAGCCATGCGGCGAGCAGGGCTCGTCATGACGCACCTCATACAGGGACGGCACATAGGTACCGGCGACCGTCGCGAGCTGCTCGACAATCTGAGCGCGCGAGACGCCCTCGTCGCGCAAGCGGCGATGTAGCTGGCAGATCTCGAGGAGCGACTCCTCGCCCTCGCCAATGAGGATGGCGTCGAAAAAGGCCGCGTACGGCTCGGGGTTATACACCGAGGGACCACCGGCGACGATGATGGGGTCGTCCTCGGTGCGGTCGGCAGCCAGCAGCGGAATGCCGGCGAGATCGAGCGCTTCGAGGAAGTTCGTCACAGCCATCTCGTGCGGCACGTGCATGCCGACGATGTCGAACGAGGCCACGGGCGCTGCACCCTCGAGCGACAGCAGCGGAATCCCTGCCTCGCGCATGGCATCGCCCATATCGGGCCACGGCACGTAGCCGCGCTCGCAGGAAATGCCCTCGGCCTGATTAAGGATGTTGTAGAGAATGGCGATGCCCTGGTTGGGCAGACCGACCTCATACACGTCCGGATAGATCATGCAGCAGCGATAGTCGGCATCGGCCTTTGAGAGCGTGCCCCACTCGTGGTCGATATAGCGACTCGGCTTTTCGACCTTGGCGAGCAACGGCTCGATCAGATGAAAACAGTCTTGGTATGGAACGCGCAAAAGAAACCCCTAAGCAGCGAGATCGGATGCATCCTCGAAAGGACTCATGGGACGGGTGGCACCGGCTACCGTGGTCACCAGGTCGCGAACGCGCGAGAACGTGGCGTTGACAAACTCATTGGCACGGCTGTAGTCCACATCGCGCTCGTAGAGCGACACGAGCGCGCGGCCCATGCCATAGGTACCCGCGGCGGCGGTAAGCGCCTTAACGACAAAGCCGATGTGCGGCGTCTGCTTCACCAATGCGCGGGTGACGGCGCGAATCACCAGACCGCCGGCGAGCACGCCCGCGACCTCGTAGCCGCGCTCGGGCTTTATGCCGCGTCCAAAGATGGCCGCCAGCTCAAAGAGCATGCCCACCTGCGCCAGGGCCATAACGGGATAATCGGCGCCCGGCAAAAACACCAGCGCACCGGTCGCCATATTGGTGAGCGCGCACGAGGTGATGATGCGGTTGGCCGCGGCGATACGCATAAAGGCAAAGTT
>USTC01000154.1 GCA_900557505.1 uncultured Collinsella sp. | reverse complement strand
GATCGAGGGATCACCATTTTTTCCAAGCAGGCAGAAATGACGTACAAAGATACGAAGCTGATGCTGCTTGACACCCCGGGGCATATTGATTTTTCGGCCGAGGCGGAGCGCACGCTGCGCGCACTCGACTACGCGATTTTGGTTGTGGGCGCCAACGACGGCGTGCAAGGGCACACCGAAACCCTGTGGCGCCTGCTTGCGCGCTATGACATTCCGACATTCATCTATATCAACAAAATTGATTTGGAGAATCCCGGCCGCGATGTTTTGCTGGCGCAGCTTGGGCAGCGTCTTTCCGAAGGTTGCCTGGATGCCAACGAACTGTTGGCGGGCGGTGCCGTTCAGGAGGACGCCGCTGCGTTGGACGAGGCGGCGCTCGAGGAGTTTCTTGAAGCGGGTGAGCTTTCCGTCGCAACGCTGTCGCGCATGGTTGCCGAGCGCAAGCTCTTTCCCTGTTTTGCCGGGTCGGCGCTCAAGGACCAAGGTGTGGACGAGCTGCTGGATGGTATATGCGCGCTGATGCGTGAACAGGCATGGCACCCGGAGTTTGCCGCGCGCGTCTACCGCGTGAGCCGCGGGGATCGCGGCGAGCGCTTGGCATGGGTTAAAGTGACCGGCGGCACGCTGCATGCCAAGCAGATGATTGACGGACGTTCCGGTGCCGAGACATGGGAGCAGAAGGTCAATCAGGTCCGTATCTATAACGGCGAGAAGTATGAGCTTGCCCAAGAAATTGCTGCTGGCGGTATTTGTGCCGTGACGGGTCTTGCGCACGTTCGCCCAGGGGACGCCCTGGGTGCGGAGCCTGCGGGCGATGCGCCCGTCATTGCGCCGGTCCTCACCTATACGGTGCTTCCAGGCGAACACGATGTCCATGCGGTGTTCAAAGCGCTGACTGAGCTGGCGGATGAAGATCCCATGCTCGGCGTAAGCTGGAACACGCATCTTGAGCAGATTCACCTGCAGCTGATGGGCGCCGTGCAACTCGAGGTCGTGCAGCGGGTGTTGGCCGATCGCTTTGGCCTTTCGGTTGCGTTTGAGTCTGGCGGCATTCTCTATAAGGAGACTATTTCGCAGCCGGTCGAGGGCGTGGGCCACTTTGAGCCACTGCGCCACTATGCCGAGGTGCATCTACGCCTGGAGCCGTTGCCAGCGGGTTCGGGCGTGCAGTTTGGTACCGTGACCTCGACCGACGAGCTCGATCTTAACTGGCAGCGTTTGGCACTCACCAACGCCATGGAGCGCGATCACCTGGGCGTGCTGACCGGCTCGCCCATCACCGATGTGCGCATTACGCTCACGGGCGGCCGTGCGCATGCCAAACATACCGAGGGTGGCGATTTTCGCCAGGCCACGTACCGCGCGATTCGCCAGGGTTTGATGCAGGCGCGCGAGGCCGGTGCGGTGGTACTGTTGGAACCGTGGTACCACTTTGAGCTCGAGGTGCCGGGGGAGTGCGTGGGCCGGGCGCTCTCGGATGCCACGCGCATGGGTGCCGAGTACGAGCCGCCGACGATGGCGGGCGACCGGGCGAAGCTTGTGGGCCGCGTACCGGCATCCGAGGTGCAGGATTACGCGCTGGAGGTGGCCGCCTACACAAGCGGTCGCGGTCATCTGTACCTGGAGTTCGCCGGCTATGCGGCTTGCCATGATGCCGAGCGCGTCATCGAGACGGCCGCCTATGAGCCCGAGGCCGATCTGCCCAACACGCCCGACTCGGTCTTTTGCTCTCACGGCGCCGGTTACACGGTCAAATGGTGCGACGTGCCCGCCGCGGCGCACGTAAAGATCGATCCCGCCACCTTCCGCCCCTGGCGAGCAGCAGACGCCGAGTTTTTCGGCCGCATGTGACAAAGGGACAGTTCCTTTGTCACATGCTATTGGTATAACTCGGTACAAGTTGGTATAACTATTACCAGGGTTTGCCAATCCGAGGAGGCCGACATGAATCCAAATCCCTTTAAGCCCACGGCCGGCAAGCGGCCTCCGATACTCATCGGCCGCGAGTCGGTCATCGAGGATTTTGAGGAAGGGCTCGATAACGGCGCCGGAGCGCCGGGTAGGCTCATGCTCATTACGGGAAACCGCGGCTGTGGCAAGACGGTTCTCCTGCAACGTCTAGCCAATGAGCGCGGATGGGCGGTTGTCTCCGATTCCGCCTCGCTTGGCTTATGCGACCGATTGGCCGACGCGCTTCGCTCGAATAAACCCGTTGTGACGTCAATGGAGTTCGGTCCGTCGTTTGGCCGGATGTCAGTCGAGGCGGCGCGAGCAAAGGGTGAGACGTTGCGGGGGCTGGTCAATGAACGCCTCAAAAAGATTGGGCCGGGAAAGGGCATCCTGCTTGCGATCGACGAGGCCCAGTCGGCATCTATCGAGGAGCTGGCGGCTCTCGCCGTTCTCTACCAGCAGGTGCTGGGAGACCAAGATGCCACAGGCCTGCCCGATAGCGAACAGCGCGGCCTTGCCTTGGTGTTTGCCGGCCTGCCCAGCATGGTGGACGATCTACTCGAAGAACCGAGCGTGACGTTTTTACGCCGTGCTCAGCAGCGCACACTGGGGGCGATTTCTTTGCCCAAGGTACGTGATGCGTTTATTCAGACGGTTGAGGACGCTGGTCTTAATGTTGATGCGGAGACGGCTGGCCTTGCGGCACACAAGAGTATGGGTCATCCCTATATGGTCCAGCTGGTGGGCTATTACATGTGGCGCTCTGCTGTCCGGCGCAACTCGCGGGTCATTGAAAGGCGCGATGTCGAGGATGGCCATGCGGATGCCGTCTCCGAGTTCTACGAAGCGGTTGACGCGCCCCTGTATTACGGGCTGCGCAGTCCACAGCGCCTCTTTATCGAGGCCATGGCGGCTGACGGGGGCAAGCCGACGCGCATGGCGGATATCATTGAGCGTTGCGAACGTACCCAAAGCTGGGCGAGTAAATATCGCGCAAGCCTGATTCGCGAGCGCGTCATCGAGGCTGCCGGATACGGCCTCGTCCGGTTTACCGTGCCCATGCTGGGCGAGTATATCCGCGACCGCATTTTATGGCACGAGTAGGGTGATAAAGGTGACGGAACAGAAGATGAACCCGCGGGCTATCGAGGTGCGTGGTGCGCGTGTCCACAACCTCAAAGACATCGATATCGATATCCCGCTGGGAAGGCTCGTGGGTATTGCCGGCGTGTCGGGCTCGGGCAAGAGTTCGCTGGCGCTGGGAGTTCTTTATGCCGAGGGCTCGCGTCGCTACTTGGAAGCACTCAGCACCTATACTCGACGTCGCCTGACACAGGCCGAACACGCCCAGGTGGATGAGGTCTTGCACGTGCCGGCGGCGCTCGCATTGCATCAGCGCCCCAGCGTGCCGGGCGTGCGTTCCACCTTTGGCACCATGACCGAGCTCAACAACAGCCTGCGCCTGCTCTTTAGCCGCTGCGCCCATCACATGTGCCCGCATTGCGGGGCGCGTGTGGAGCCGAGCCTTAACGTGGCTGCGGGCCTGTCGCTCACGTGTCCGATATGCGGCCGCGAGTTCTACGCGCCGAGCGCCGAGGACCTTGCGTTTAACAGCGGCGGTGCATGTCCCACCTGCGGCGGCACCGGTGTCATGCGCGAGGTGGACGAAGCGAGCCTGGTGCCCGACGAGTCAAAGACCATCAACGAAGGCGCGGTGCTTCCTTGGGGCACACTCATGTGGGATCTGATGAAGCAGGTGGCCGGCGAGATGGGCGTACGCACCGACGTACCGTTTAACCAGCTCACGCCTCAAGAGCGCGACATCGTGTTCCATGGTCCGGCGGTTAAGAAGCATATTCTCTACGTTCCCAAAAACGGCGAGGGCGCCACGCCGCTCGACTTTACCTATTACAACGCCGTCTATACCGTCGAGAATGCGCTCGCCAAGGTTAAGGACGACAAGGGCCTCAAGCGCGTTGCGCGCTTTTTACGCGAGGGGCCATGCCGTGAATGCGGCGGCACGCGTCTCTCCGAGACTGCGCGCCAGCCCCAGGTGCGCGGTATCAATCTGGCGCAGGCCGCGGCCATGACACTGGGCGAGGCGATTGAGTGGGTGCGCGGGGTGCCTACGTCCTTGCCGGCCGAGATGCAGCCCATGGCAGCGGATATCTGCGATTCGTTTTTGAG
>USTC01000153.1 GCA_900557505.1 uncultured Collinsella sp. | reverse complement strand
ATCCACCGGCCCCAGCTCGACCAGCGCCATGTGGTCGTTCTCTAGCACGATCTCGCGCAGTAGGTCCTCAAAGTAGCTGCCGTCCAGGTCGCCGCGCAGCTCCTCGTACACCGGGCCGTACTTGAGCGCCAGCGTCGCGGTATCGTCATCGTAGAGCCAGGTGCTCAGCGCGTCGCACGCAATGGCCACGCCGTCGGCGATACCGTAGTCGCGCTGGCGCAGGTCGTACTCGTTGCTGCTGATGATGGCCTCCAGGCGCTCGCGCGGAACGCCGTGCTCACACAGGTCGCGGCAGGCGTTCTGGAACACGCGGCGCAGCTCGCGCGCTACGCCGGGCTGCGCGTTTTGCAGCATGATGAGCTCGTAGGGCTGCAGGCTCTCGGCCGCGGTGTAGCTCACCACGTTGCCGCCCAGGCCGGCGGCCAGAATGGCCTTCTTAACTGGTGCCTCGTTGGAGCCCAGCAGCGCCTCGAACAGGATATCCGCCGCGATCGTGCGCTTGCGGTCGAGCGCGCTGCCCAGCACCAGACCCAGGCCCACCAGGGCGTTCTCGGGCGTGGTGGCCATCTCGACGCGCTTATACTCGCAGGTCACGGGTGCCTGCACGCCCAGCGGATTGGGCGCCAGTGTGGACGGGTCCTCGCCGGCGGCAACGGCAGCGTCCATGCGGCGGCTCGCGGCACTCGGCTGCGACAGATAACGCTCGTCCAAAAAGGCCAGCGCGCGGTCCACGTCCAGGTCGCCGTAGAGCGTGATATAGGAGTTGGAAGGATTGTAGTGGCGCGCGTGCGTGTCCAGGAACTGCTCGTAGGTGAGCGCAGGAATCGCGCGCGGGTCGCCACCGCTCTCGTGTGCATAGGCGGTGTCGGGGTAGAGCGCGGCGTTGACGGCGTCGTCCAGCACGCTCATGGGGTCGGACAGCGCGCCCTTCATCTCGTTGAACACCACGCCGTTATAGCGCAGCGTGCCCTCGCGCAGGCTGGCGGGGCTGTCGCCGCCTTCGCCTTCCGGCAGGTCCAGCTCGTAGTGCCAGCCCTCCTGCTCAAAAATGGTCGGCTTGGTGTAGATGGCCGGGTTGAACACCGCGTCCAGGTACACGTCCATCAGGTTGTACAGATCCTGCTCGTTGGTGGTGGCAACGGGGTAGATGGTTTTGTCGGGGTAGGTCATGGCGTTGAGGAACGTCTGCATGGAGCTCTTGATCAGGTCGACAAACGGCTCCTTGACGGGAAACTTGGCCGATCCGCACAGCACCGAGTGCTCAAGAATATGGAACACGCCGGTGGAATCGGCCGGCGGCGTCTTAAAGCCAATGGCAAAGGCCTTGTTTTCGTCGTCGCACGCCAGGTACAGCAGGCGAGCGCCCGAGGCGATGTGGCGCAGCACGTAGGCGTCCGAGTCGAGCTCGGGCACGGTCTCGCAGCGCTCGACGGCAAAGCCGTGGCAGGTGGTACCGGGTGCCAGCAGCGCGGCAGCAGCGGCGCGCGGATCGGTTGAGGTGGTGGGCATATGCAGTCTCCTTTGACGCCCCAGCGGGGGCGAATCGAGTCGAATCCTCGAGAGTATACCCATATGGGGCCGCGGTTCTGCGGCGAACTGGAGACGATGTGGGTGGACTAGCCTAGCTAGGTTAATAACGAATGCCGCGGGTAGCCGCTGCACCCCGCTAAAGTGAAATAACACCCCGTTTACCGAATCATTTAGGAAATATATGGACTCCTAAAAAGTTCTAATACAATATAAGTCATCTATCTATAAGCTGCTGATTCCTTGCAAAGGTATGGTTGATATGGTTGAAGCAAATAGCGTTATCCCCCTGTACAAACAGATTGTCCGTACGCTCTCTGATTCGATCGCCAACGGCACGTACCGTCCGGGAGATAAGCTTCCGACCGAGGCGGAGCTCATCGAGCAATTTGGCGTGAGCCGAATAACGGTTCGCTCCGCAATTAAAGAAATGGAAGATGCTGGGCTTGTTGAGAGGGCCCGCGGCAAGGGCACGTTCGTTTCGTCGGACACACAGATGTATGCCGCGGACGACCGTGAGAGCTTTACCCATTCGTGCCAGCTTGCGGGAAAACAGGCGTCTACCAGGGTTCTCGCAATGGGCTGGGACTTCCCAAGCCTGCGAGACGCGAAGTTCCTGGGCGTAGACGATACCCAAAAGGTATTGCGTAGTCGTCGTCTACGCCTTGTGGATGACAAGCCCACGATGCTGGAAACCAATAGCTATTCCGCTGCGCTTTCTTTTTTGGAGCATGAATCCCTCGAGGATTCGCTGATGGCGGTACTCGATCGCCAGGGGATCAAGATGGGCCCCAATACGCGTACGCTCGAGGTCTGCTATGCGAGCGAGCTCGAGGCGGCATACCTTAACGTGGAGCTGGACTCTCCACTGCTTCTGTTTGTCGATAGACGTTATGCTCCAAGCGGCGAGCCGCTTTTCATCTCCCGTCAGGTGTACTGCACCGAGCGACTGAAGTTCTATTTGTAAATTAGAGATAGATTGGTCAATTTACCGACCAATTGCTACCGTTCGCGGATTTGGAAAATAGACACACCGCGTAGGGTAGATTGCTAATATACTTTGTTATGACAATATAGTACGTCTTATTGATATTGGAGAAATATGAATAAGATATTGCTAGCGAGTCATGGTTATCTCGCCCAAGGTATGAAGAGCTCTCTCGAGATCCTGATGGGCGCCAACGACCGAATCGAGTGTCTGTGCGCCTATGTCGATGACGACACGAGGGATGTCGCAGCGCTTATCGATGCTTGGATGGAGTCGAAGGACCCTGCCGACTCTTGGTTTGTCGTGACTGACATCTTTGGCGGCTCTGTAAACAACGAATTCATTCAGAGGCAGACCGCCGGATCGTTTACGTTGATCACCGGAATGAACTTGCCGCTGCTGGTGGAAATGGCTACACAGCTGGACTCCCTGGATGCGGACAAGGCCAAAGCTGCGGTCGAGGGATCACGTTCGTTTATCATGCTTTGTGAGGCGGCGGACATGCTTGCCGATGTCGAAGAAGAAGAGTTCTAGTTAGTTCTGGTTCGAGCCCTAGCTAAGGGTCACGCCTGTCATTACCTTTATTACGTGCGGAGATGATTACGATGATTAAGCTTACGAGAGTTGATTACCGATTGATTCACGGCCAGGTCGCCATGTCTTGGACACATGCGCTGGATGTCGATTGCATCCTGTGTGCCAGCGACGCCGTGGCAAAAGACGACATGAGAAAAGCCGCATTGAGGCTAGCTCGTCCCAACGGCGTGAAGCTCGTCATAAAAGACGTAAACGCTGCTATCGAGGCGCTCAACAGCGGCGTCACCGACAAGTATTCGCTGTTTATCATTGTCGAGACGATCGAGGATGCCTATCGCCTTGCTAAGGGTTGCAAAGACATCAAGGAGATCAATCTGGGCGGAACTCGAAAGTCTCCCGAGACCACGCTTCATCCGACCCCCGCGATCTTTGCGACCGAAACCGATGCCGAGCATATCCAAGAGCTTGTGAACGATGGCGTGGTTATCGAAATCCGTCAGGTTCCCAATGACTCAAAGGTACTTGCCAAGGACGTTTTCTAGCTGGAAACATGCCATTGTCTAGCATTTATTAACCAGGTCCTCCTTTCTTAAGCCCGTCGATCATTTAATCGGCGGGCTTTTTATTAAAGAAAAATTAAAAAAACCTGAAATAGTTCTTGCATAGTTAGTTATATAAAGTATTATAACGTCATGGGATGAATGAAGGGTTCATCCAAGTGAGTTAGGAGTAAGGGATGTTCAATTTCGATGAGCCTCGTTACGAGAAGGTTGTGAGCGATGCCCTCGCTCTCCGTCCTCAGATTGAGGCTGCCGTGGACAAGGTCTGCGAGCAGGGTTATTCCAACATCTTCTTCATCGGCTGCGGCGGCACCTGGGCCCACACGCTCCCGATGAAGTATTGGGTCGAGACCACCACGGCCGACGTCGACGTCCACTGCGAGATTGCCGCTGAGTTCCTCGCATGCCCGCCCAAGACCTTCAACAAGGACTCGGTCTGCGTCTTCTCCACCCGTACCGGCACCACCCCCGAGATCATCGAGGCCGCCAAGTTCTGCCAGGAGCAGGGCGCCCGCACGCTGATGTATGTC
>USTC01000152.1 GCA_900557505.1 uncultured Collinsella sp. | reverse complement strand
TTTCCCCGCAGAGGCTTTCGCCACAAAGGCTATTTGTCGGCGTCGGCGTCGGTGTCGGCACCGGCATTGGCGGCACAGTCATCGCCGGCATCGTTGGATGCGGCTTCTGCATCCTCCTGCATGGCCGCCTGCGCAAATGCCGCGGCATCAGCCGCCAGCTCCTCCTCGCTCATACGAGGCGCGCGCTTCTTGGTCGGCATGCCGGCCGCCTTGGCATTGCGCTCCTCCTTGGCCGCCAGGATATCGCCCTCGCACTCAAGGTAGGCGTCCCACTCGTTATCGAGCAGGGCATTCACGGCATCGCCCTCGACAGTCTCGCGCTCAAGCAGCACCTTCGCCATCAGATTGAGCTGATCGCGACGGGCATCCAAGATCTCGACAGCACGACGATGGGCCTCGCGCATGATGCGCTGAACCTCGATATCAATGCGGCGCGCCGTCTCCTCGGAGTAATCCTGATGATCGGCATAGTCGCGGCCCAGGAATACCTGATGCTGCGCCTCGCCAAAGACTTGAGTGCCCAGCTCCTCGCTCATGCCCAAACGTGTGACCATCTCGCGCGCCATCTTGGTCGCGCGCTCCAGGTCGTTGCTTGCGCCCGACGTGATGTCGTCGCACGTGAGTTCCTCGGCAACGCGACCGCCCAAGAACACGGCGAGCTCGTTAAGCATCTCGTTCTTGGTCTTGAGGAAGTGGTCCTCCTGCGGAAGCTGCAGCGTGTAGCCCAGCGCCTGGCCACGGCTGACGATCGAGATCTTGTGAACCGGATCGGAGTGCTCCAGGATGTGGCCCACCAAAGCGTGACCGCTCTCGTGGTAGGCAATCGTGGTGCGCTCGGCTTCGGTCATCACACGACCCTTGCGTTGCGGTCCGGCAATCACGCGCTCCATCGATTCCTCGACCTCGTCCATCGAGATCACGGAACGATGACGGCGAGCGGCCAGCAGCGCAGACTCGTTGAGCAGGTTCGCCAAATCGGCACCAGTAAAGCCAACGGTCATCTGGGCGAGCTTCTCAAACTTAACGTCCTCGTCCATCGGCTTGTTCTCGGCATGCACGCGCAAGATCTGCTCGCGGCCCTTCACATCCGGACGGTCGACCGTGACCTGACGGTCAAAACGACCGGGGCGCAGCAATGCCGGATCCAGGATGTCAGGACGGTTGGTCGCAGCGATCAGGATGACCGACTCGCTTTCCTCAAAGCCGTCCATCTCGACCAGCAGCTGGTTGAGCGTCTGCTCGCGCTCGTCGTGACCGCCGCCCAAGCCAGCTCCGCGCTGACGTCCCACGGCATCGATCTCATCGATAAAGATGATCGACGGGGCCTGGGACTTGGCCTCCTTAAAGAGGTCACGTACACGGCTGGCGCCGACACCCACGAACATCTCGACAAAGTCGGAACCCGAGATGCTAAAGAACGGCACGCCCGCCTCGCCGGCAACTGCCTTGGCCAGCAGCGTTTTACCGGTGCCCGGAGGGCCAACCAGCAACACGCCACGCGGGATCTTGGCGCCCAGCTTGCGATAGCGATCCGGATCGCTCAAAAAGTCACGGATCTCCTCGAGCTCCTCGACTGCCTCGTCCACGCCGGCAACGTCTTCAAACTTGACCTTGGGGCGCGTGGCCTCGTTGGTCTTGGCGTTGGTCTTGCCAAACTGCATGTTCCTGTTGTTGGCGCCCATCATCTGGCGCATAAAGTAGAACATGATGGCGATAAGGGCGATCGTCGGAAGCACACTCATCGCCAAGTCGCCCCAAAAATCGGGATCGTTGGTGTTGACGATGTACTTGGTATCGGGGTGCTCCGCCATAAGCTCGGCAAGCGAATCGGAGCCGACATAGGTCGAGGAGAAGCTCTTGAGCTCGCTCGTATCGCCCTTGTCCTTCTTCGTCTTCCAGTAATGACCCGTCACGCTTCCGTCTTGAACCGTATAGGTCAGATCTTCGACGCGATCCTGCTTGATGGCGCTCACCATCTCGCTCGTCGCGAGCTTAACGGTATTGCTGGAGCTGGCAAAGCCGGAGCCCATGTTAAAGAAGGCGTAGCCCAGGAGCGCGCAAGCCAAAATAAAATACAGCCAGCCCGTACGCGTGGGCTTCTTGCCTCCGGGCATCCCCGGGATCTTAGGCTCCCGGGGAGTCTGGGAATTGTTATCGTTACGGTCGTCGGGCATCTTACGAATAAACCTCCGGTTTCAAAATGCCCAGATACGGAAGGTTGCGATAGCGCTCGGCATAGTCGAGGCCGTAGCCCACCACAAAGGCATCGGGGCAATGGGTTCCAACATACTTGGGCGTGATGGCCGAGGTACGGTTCTCAACGTCCTTCCACAGGAAGGCAGCGACCTCCAGCGAAGCGGGCTTGCGACTCTCGAGGTTCTTCATCAGGTACTTGAGGGTCAGGCCCGAGTCCAGAATGTCCTCGACGATCAGCACGTCGCGACCACGGATGTCGATATCCAGGTCCTTAATGATACGCACGATGCCCGAAGACTTCACACCGTCGCCATAGCTCGAAACAGCCATGAAATCGATGTTGGTCGGCAGCTCGATCTTGCGCATCAGGTCGCCCATAAAGACAACAGCGCCGCGCAGAACCGCGATCAGTACCAGATCCTTACCCGCGTAGTCGCGCGTAATCTCCTCGCCCAGGCGAGAAACGATACCGTCGATATCCTCCTGCGTAAACAGAACCTTCTCGATATCCGGATGTTGAGAAGCCATGACAACCCTTTCTTGTGCTTATCGCCCACACACCGCCGTATGGACGCGAACTACACATTCTAGCAGCGCACGGGGTATATTTTCCAGCCCGCGCACCATCAGCGCGGGAATACCGTCAACGCCGCACAGAAAAGCTGGTGCGAGGGGCTAATCCGCGTCAACCACGCGAAGCAGATAGGCCACACGCGTCGCCGCCGTGCATTTAAAACGCTCGTCCGCGCGAACGCCTGCGACCCATACCACGGCACCTCCCGGAGCCGTTCTCACCACAGGAACGCCTGCGCGCTCAGAAACGGGAATACGAGCCTCGCCTAGTAAGTCGGATACTTTCTTGCTTCGGCCACTCATCCCTAACGGGCACATCACGTCTCCCGGTGCGGGACCGTCCACCCACAGGCGCGCCAATCGCGCCTCGGCAGGGATCTCGCCACGTGAGCCCGCCAGGATCCGCTCACTATCGCTGTCGGCAAAACCCAGGGCAGCCGCGTCTACCAAAGCCGTCACTTCCCCGGCAGCCGCAAGCTCACGGGCGCGGCGCACGATATCGCATCCCGACTCAACGGCCATCGGCTCTGCGACCAGCATGCGTCCCCCGCCCAACGGCAAACGACCGGGTATGGTAACCCAGTCCGCAACCAGGCCCTCACAAGCCTCCGGTGCCTTAAACGCCAGCATGCCAAACTCGACGCGCGCGTCAATTCCCGCCGGAAGCGTGACCGAACCCGTGCCCTCGGCAACGCAGGAAAGGACTCGCTCCACATGTCGCATCTCTGGACGAGCGTCCGGATCGATGCGTTTAATCGCCAGTCTCACGATGCGCCGCGCGATTACCACCTCGGCCGCAGCAAGGCGCCTGGCATCGAGCACCAGCGCACCCGCCGCCTCTTTGCGCAAACAGCTTCGAAACGCCTGTGCCGACAGCTGGGATAGAAATGCATCTTCGTCACCAAGGATCTCACAGGCGGCGCCAATCGTCTTGCACACGCTCGCATTACGCTGTGCCACCACTGGCATTACCCGATGGCGCACGTAATTTCGCAGATACGAGACATCCTCGTTGCTCTCGTCTTCACGCCATGGCTGACCATGTACCTGCAGATAGCCCACAAGCTCGCCATGAGTTAGGTCGAGCAAGGGACGCACCACAATATTCCTTCGGCGGGGAATGCTCGAGAGCCCAGCTGGGCCCGACCCCTTAATAGCGTTCATCAAAAATGTTTCCGCGCGGTCCGAAGAGGTATGGGCAGTACAGATGCGCGCCGCCGTTCGCGGTGCCCCCGTCTGGGCGCAGAGCTCGCGAACATACCTCCGCGCCGCGGCATAGCGCACCTCGCGGGCCGCGGCCTCAATATTGCCCGACTCCCCATCAAAATAAGCGTGCTCCACGCACAGCGGTAAACCATATTTCGCGCAGAGCTCACGCAC
>USTC01000151.1 GCA_900557505.1 uncultured Collinsella sp. | reverse complement strand
GAGGCCGAGCGCGCGCTTGCTGACTACCGCGCGCAGGTACAAGAGAAGTTTTCCGCCGCAACGGCACAGTCTGAGCAAGAGGCCGAGGGCCTGCGTGCCCAACTGCGCGAGCAGGAACTGATGGCAAAAATGAACCTGTCAGAGGCAGTCGCCGCGGCGGAACGAGAGCGCGATGAGGCACGTGCCAAGCTGACGAGCGAGCTGGCGGTGCGTGATTCTCGCGAGGAGCAAGCCAAGGCGGCACACGAGCTCGAGCTTGCGCAGGCCAAGCGCGCGAGCGATGACCTGATTCGCTACAAGGACGAAGAGATTGAGCGCCTTAAGGACATGAAGGTCCGCCTGTCCACCAAGATGGTGGGCGAGTCGCTCGAGCAGCACTGCGAGACCGAGTTTAACCGTCTGCGCATGACGGCGTTTCCTAACGCGTACTTCGAGAAAGATAACGATGCGTCCGAGGGCACCAAGGGCGACTTTATCTTCCGCGAGTGCGATGCGAGCGGCAACGAGGTCATTTCGATTATGTTCGAGATGAAAAACGAGAACGATGAAACCGCGACCAAGCATAAAAACGAGGACTTCTTTAAGAAACTCGATCACGATCGTCGCCAGAAAGGCTGTGAGTACGCGGTGCTCTGCACCCTGCTGGAGCCCGAGAGCGAGCTCTATAACGCGGGTATCGTCGACGTGAGTTACCGCTATGAGAAGATGTACGTGATCCGCCCGCAGTTCTTCATTCCCATGATCACGCTGCTGCGCAACGCCGCTATGGGTTCGCTGCGCTATAAGCAGGAGCTGGCGGAGTACAAGCAGCAGAATATCGACGTCACGAACTTCGAAGCCAAGATGGAAAAGTTCAAGAATGATTTCGGTCGCAACTACGAGATCGCGAGCCGCAAGTTCCAAACGGCGATCGATGAGATCGACAAGACGATTAGCCATCTGCAGAAAACCAAGGAGGCGTTGCTGTCCTCCGAGAACAATCTGCGCCTAGCCAACAAGAAAGCCGACGATCTTACCATTCGCAAGCTCACGTGGGGCAACAAGACCATGAAGGCGGCGTTTGACGAGGCGCGCGGGGCTGCGGCAGGGTCAAGCGATGAACCCGCCGAGGCGGATTCGTATGAGGTCGAGGATGCCGAGTAGGGGATAGCGTATCGCGCAAAAAGCGGGGCCGCTGGCGATGTTGCCAGCGGCCCCGCTTCGTTTCGTTCCATTGTGCCCGGCTAGTCCTCGAGCAGGTCCTCGATAAAGCCGACGCGGTAGTTTTTGAGGATGACCTCGCCGCCGTCCTGCGTGGCGTCCAGATCGACATCGCCCATGATGCCAAAGTCGTGGTCGCCATCCTCGTCGGCAAAGATCTGGTGCACGTGCCATACGTGCGCGGTCTTCTCGTCGGACTCGTCGATGGAAAACATCGCGGCGCTGCGGGCGTCTCCGTCGGCGAGGATTTCCTCGTGCTGCTCATGGTAGGCATCGAGCGCCTTTTGCCAACGGATCTCGCTCATGCCCCAGTCCCCGTCGAGCTCGCCCAGATCGCGCACGTGTCCACGGGCTGCAAGGGCCACGCGGCGGAAGAGTGCATTGCGCACCAACAGCGTGCAGCCGCGACGGTCCGCAACGACCTCGTTGATGCCCTGCGGCGGTGCGGCGTCGAGTGCAGCGGGGTTGCCGGCGTTCTCCCACTCGTCCACCAGACTCGAGTCGACCGAGCGCACCACAAAGCCGAGCCACGAAATGATGTCACGCAAGCGCTCATCGCGTTTCTCAATGGGCACGGTGCGATCGAGCGAACGGTAGGCCTCGGCTAGGTAGCGCAGCAGAATGCCCTCGGAGCGGGCGATGCCGAGCTTTTGAATGTAACCCTTAAAATCGCTCGCGCTTTCCAGCATATCGCGCAGGACGCTCTTGGGCGAGAGCTGGTAGTCGTTGGCCCAGGGTACTTCCTGGCAGTACTTGTCGAAGGCGGCATCGAGCAAGTCCTCGAGCGGCTTTTCGTAGGTGACATCCTGGATGCGCTCCAGGCGTTCCTCATATTCGACGCCGTCAGCCTTCATTTCGGCCATCGCGCGGTCGCGCGCGGCGCGCTCCTGTGCGCGCAATACCTGCTTGGGGTCCTCGAGCGTAGCCTCGACCATCGAGATGAGGTCCATGGTATAGGTCTCACTCTCGGGGTCGAGCAGCTCCAGCGCGGCAAGCAAAAACGGCGAGAGCGGCTGATCGAGCGCGAAGTCCTCGGGCAGGTCGACCGTCAGCGCGTAGTCGATGTCCGGCGCGGCGTCAGCCGGAGCGTCGGGTGCGGGCGGCACCTCGGTGCGCACGACGACGCCGGAGTCGATGAGCGTGGCGAAGATCTCGTCGGCACGAACCTCGAGCTTGGCCTTTTCCTCGGGGGTCTGCAGGCTTGTCTCGATGAGGTCGTGCACGCGGGCGCGGGCATCGCCGCCCTGCTCGACCACGCTAATCACCATGGAGTGTGTGATGCGAAGGCGCGGCTTGAGCGTCTCGGGCTGCGTCTCAATCAGGCGCTCAAAGGTCTGCTTGTTCCAGGTGACAAAGCCCTCGGGGGCCTTCTTCTTTTTAATTTTACGGAGCTTCTTGGGATCGTCGCCTGCCTTGGCCATAAGCTTGGCGTTCTCGATCTCGTGCTCCGGAGCCTCGGCAATGACCATGCCCTCGGTATCGAAGCCCGAGCGGCCTGCGCGACCGGCGATCTGATGGAACTCGCGGGCGCGCAGGCGACGCATCTTGTAGCCGTCGAACTTGGTGAGCGCGGTGAGGACCACGGTGTGGATGGGCACGTTGATGCCGACGCCGAGTGTGTCGGTGCCGCAAATGACGGGTAGCAGGCCCTGCTGCGCCAAGCGTTCGACCAGCAGGCGATAGCGCGGCAACATGCCAGCATGGTGCACACCGACGCCGCAGCCGAGCAAGCGCTTGAGGATCTTGCCGAAGGCCGTCGAGAAGCTCGTGCCCTTGGCCGCCTCCTTGATGGCCTCGCGCTGCTCCTTGCTGGCAATGCCAAAGTTGGCGAGGGATTGCGCCGTTGCAAGGGCGGCATCCTGGCTAAAGTGCACGATGTAGAGCGGGGCCTCGCCGCGGCGCATCGCGAGCTCGACGGTGCCCTCGAGCGAGGTCGTCACGTAGTCGTAGCTCAGCGGCACGGGGCGCGGGGCATCGACGACCAAGTCGCAGGTAGCGCCGGTGTGTTCCTCGAGTGAGGCGGCGATGGCAGTGACATCGCCGAGCGTGGCGCTCATGAGCATGAATTGCGTGTGAGGCAGGGTGAGCAGCGGTACCTGCCAGGCCCAGCCGCGATCGGGGTCGGCAAAGTAGTGGAACTCGTCCATGGCGACGCAGCCAACATCGGCATCTTCGCCCTCGCGCAGTGCGTCGTTGGCAAGGATTTCTGCCGTGCAGCAGATGACGGGCGCCTTGGTGTTGATGTGCGTGTCGCCGGTGATCATGCCGACGTTATCGCGGCCGAGCACCTGCACAAGATCGAAAAACTTCTCACTGACCAGAGCCTTGATAGGAGCCGTGTAGTAGCAGCGCTTGCCCTGCGCCATGCCCATAAAGAGCATTCCCAGCGCGACGAGCGATTTACCCGATCCGGTCGGTGTGCCTAAGATGACGTGATCGCCGGCTGCCAGGTCCATGAGGGCCTCTTCTTGGTGATCCCACAGTTCAATGCCACGGTCGCTCGTCCATTCAAAGAAGCGTTCGAAGGCCTGATCAGGCGTGAGCCATGGTTCGGGCTTGCTGCCGTCCTCGGGCTCCCACCAGGTGGGGGAGAGCGCGCCGAGCGAACCGAACTCGGCTTCGGTTCCCGTGCCGCCCGAGAATGAGCTGGCGGCGCCGGCGCCGGAGACGGTGCTGGCGGTGGTGTCTGTCGTGGTCTGTGCCATGTGGTTGCTTTCTCTCGCGTTTGTCCGCCAACTATTATGGCGTAGCGTCGGCGCGGGGCGCCAGCGCGAGAGAAAATGCAGGAAATGGGCGTTCTGCCCAGCCGTTTGGTGTAGTTGCCGGCTAAGTGAGTAGACTTTTTGCAATATCGCGAGCACATGGCTTTTGCGCAAGGGCTTTACCTGCGGTTTTAGTTTCGTTATGCGGGTTGTGCTTGGCTATTGCAAAAAAGTCTACTCACTTAGGTT
>USTC01000150.1 GCA_900557505.1 uncultured Collinsella sp. | reverse complement strand
ATCTATTGGAGCAGATTGGAGTCCATGCGCGCGTTAACGCGCGGCGCGGATCCTTTGCTGTCTACATTAAGAGCGCCGAGGAGATCGAGCAGCTCCTAAAGCTGGTCGGCGCCAAACGCAGCGTTGCTGAGATCGAGGAAGCGCGCGCGGTCAAATTGGTTAAGAACGACGTAAACCGTCGCGTGAATGCCGAACTGGCCAATCAGACCAGAAGCGCGGGTGCCGCCCAGCATCAGCTTGCGTTGATCGATGAGCTCGAACAGCGGGGTTTGCGCGACACGCTCCCGGACGCCTTGGCGGTCTTTTGCGACCTGCGCGAGCGCTATCCCGATCTGTCACTGCGCGATCTGGGGGAGATGGCTGACCCTCCCTTGTCGAAGTCGGCCCTCTACCATCGAGTTTTGAGGCTTGAAAAGCTCATTGAAGCAAACAGGTAGTTGAGCGAAACTGCTTATATAGGGATTGAACTGCTGTTTTACTCTTTAAAACGTTTTAACGTAAATTTGATTTTCAATTTCGAGCATTCTCGTGAAATTCAAGTCAAAAAAAAGGTATATTAGGCGAGTGGTTAGTTTGTGGGCCTCAACGGCGGGCGCTGTAGCTCGCGGGGGCCTTACGAAAGGAGACACAATGGCAGTAAAGGTTGCTATTAACGGCTTCGGTCGCATCGGTCGTCTGGCTTTCCGTCAGATGTTCGGTCATGAGGGCTCCGAGATCGTCGCTATCAACGACCTCACCTCTCCCGATATGCTCGCTTACCTGCTGAAGTACGACTCCACGCAGGGCAACTACGCTCGCGATCACGAGGTCGTTGCTGGCGAGGATTCCATCACCGTTGACGGCAAGGAGATCAAGATCTACAAGGAGGCCGACGCCAACAACCTGCCTTGGGGCGACCTCGACGTCGACGTCGTTCTCGAGTGCACCGGCTTCTACACCAGCAAGGCTAAGGCTCAGGCCCACATCAACGCTGGCGCCAAGAAGGTCGTCATCTCCGCTCCGGCCGGCAGCGATCTGCCCACCATCGTGTACAACGTCAACCACGAGACGCTGACCGCTGAGGACAACATCATCTCCGCCGCTTCCTGCACCACCAACTGCCTCGCCCCGATGGCCAAGGGTCTGAACGACTTCGCTCCCATCGTGTCCGGCATCATGACCACCATCCACGCCTTCACCGGCGACCAGATGCCGCTCGACGGCCCGCAGCGCAAGGGCAACAAGCGTCGTAGCCGCGCCTGCGCCGTCAACATCGTCCCCAACACCACCGGTGCTGCCAAGGCTATCGGCCTGGTTCTCCCCGAGCTCAACGGTAAGCTCATCGGTGCCGCCCAGCGCGTCCCGACGCCGACCGGCTCCATCACCAACCTCTACGCTGTCGTTGACAAGAAGGTCACCGTCGACGAGGTCAACGCTGCTATGAAGGCCTACGCTGCCACCATCTCCGAGACCTTCGGTTACAACGAGGACGACATCGTCTCCACCGACATCATCGGCGAGACCCATGGCTCCATCTTCGACGCCACTCAGACCATGTGCTCTGACCTCGGCAACGGCCAGACCCTCGTTCAGGTCACCTCTTGGTACGACAACGAGAACTCTTACACCTCTCAGATGGTCCGCACCATCAAGTACTTCGAGAAGTTCGTTGCTTAATTTGGCTTTTAGCGAATAGCTCGTTGAGCGTCTAAAGAAGGGCGCGGCCTTATAGGGCTTACACCCTAGGGTCGCGCCCTTTTTATAGGAAATCGTCTGCCGTAATGGGAGGCAGACACGTACGAAAGGTAGAAGCAAACATGGCCTTTACCAAGAAGACCGTCCGCGACATCGATGTCGACGGCAAGCGCGTTCTCGTCCGCGTTGACTTCAACGTGCCTATCAAGGATGGCGTCGTTGGCGACACCACCCGTATCAAGGCTGCCCTGCCCACCATCAACTATCTCGTTGAGCACAACGCTCGCGTCATCCTCATGAGCCACCTCGGCCGTCCCGATGGCACCGGCTTCCAGCCCGAGCTCTCCCTTGAGCCTGTCGCCAAGAAGCTCGCCGAGCTCTCTGGTCTCGACGTTGCCTTTGTCGCCGACACCTACGGCGAGAAGGCTGCCGAGGCTGTCGCCGCCGTCGAGCCGGGCAAGGTTCTCGTTCTCGAGAACGTCCGCTTCGATAAGCGTGAGAAGAAGAACGATCCCGAGATCGCCAAGAAGCTCGCTTCCTATGGTGACGTCTTCGTTCTCGATGCCTTCGGCACCGCTCACCGCGCCCAGGGTTCCGTCGTGGGCCCCGCCGCTTACCTGCCTGCCGTCGCTGGCTTCCTGCTCGAGAAGGAGGTCGACACGCTGACCGGCATCTTCGCCGAGCCCGAGCGCCCCTTCGTCGCCATCGTCGGCGGTTCCAAGGTTTCCTCCAAGATCGGCGTTCTCGATCACCTCATCGACTCCGCTGACACCCTGATCATCGGTGGCGGCATGGCCTACACCTTCTTCCTGGCTCAGGGCCTGTCCGTCGGTCAGTCCCTCAAGGAAGAGGACTGGGTCGAGCGCGCCGGCGAGATGCTCAAGAAGGCCGAGGAGAAGGGCGTCAAGATCCTGCTCCCCATCGACAACCGCGTTGCCGATCACTTTGGCGAGGACGCTGTCCCCGAGGTTGTCGCTTCCGACGCTATCCCCGACGATCGTGAGGGCATGGACATCGGTCCTAAGACCGAGGAGCTCTACGCCGAGGCTGTCAAGGGCGCCAAGACCGTGTTCTGGAATGGCCCCATGGGCGTCTTCGAGTTCGACAATTTCGCTCACGGCACCCAGGCTATCGCCGAGGCTGTCGCCGAGGCCGATTGCACCTCTATTATCGGCGGTGGCGACTCCGTCGCAGCTGTCAACAAGTTCAACCTGGCCGACAAGATGAGCTGGATCTCCACCGGTGGTGGCGCTTCCATGGAGCTCGTCGAGGGTAAGGCCCTGCCCGGAGTGGAGGCGCTTCTCGATGCCTAATCGCACCCTTCTTATCGCTGGTAACTGGAAGATGAACAACGACGTCGCCGAGGCCGCCAAGCTCGCCGACGAGCTGGCTCAGGCTCTGCCCGAGGTTCCGGCTGGCGTTGAGGTGCTCGTCTGCCCTCCGACCATCGACATCACCACGGTTCATGACCGCATTCAGGCTGCCCCCATCGCCCTCGGTGCACAGAACGTGTACTGGGAGGCCAAGGGTGCCTTCACCGGTGAGTCCTCTTGCGACATGCTCAAGTCCGCTGGCTGCACCTACTGCATCATCGGTCACTCCGAGCGTCGTGATTACTTCCACGAGACCGACGAGGATCAGAACAAGAAGGCCAAGGCCCTCGTTGCCGCCGGTCTTGTTCCCGTCTTCTGCTGCGGCGAGTCCCTCGAGGTCCGCGAGGCCGGCACCTATGTCGAGCACGTCGTGAACCAGGTCAAGGCTGGCCTTGCTGGTCTTGAGATCACCTGCCCCAAGCAGGTCGTCGTTGCCTACGAGCCCATCTGGGCCATCGGCACCGGCAAGACCGCTACCGCCGAGGACGCTCAGGAGGTCTGCGGCGCTATCCGTGAGACCCTCAAGGAGATGTTCGGCGAGGAGCTCGCTAACGGCATCCGCGTCCTGTACGGTGGTTCCGCTAAGCCCGGCAACATCGCCGAGCTCGTCGCCAAGCCCGACGTTGACGGCGCCCTCGTGGGCGGCGCTTCGCTCAAGGCTGCCGACTTCGCTTCTATGGTCGTCAAGGCAGGCGAGTAGGACATATGGCACAGCGTCATCTTCCTGCCTGATCATCATGGACGGCTGCGGCCTGGCTCCGGCCGATGGCGAGAACGCCGTCGCCGCTGCCAAGACGCCCTTCCTTGATAGCCTGTACGCTCAGTACCCGCACACCACGCTCGGCGCTTCGGGCGAGGACGTGGGCCTTCCCGACGGCCAGATGGGCAACTCCGAGGTGGGTCACCTCAACATCGGTGCCGGCCGCATCGTGTTCCAGGAGCTTTCGCGCATCAACAATGCCATCAAGGACGGCTCCATCGCCAAGAACGAGGTTTTCGTCAAGGCTATGGACGATGTCAAGGCCGAGGGCAAGACCCTTCACCTTATGGGCCTTATGAGCCCTGGCGGCGTTCACTCCCACATGAACCACGTCGAGGCTCTGGTCAA
>USTC01000149.1 GCA_900557505.1 uncultured Collinsella sp. | reverse complement strand
AGATGCTAACCAAACACTTGACGGGACACTTGACCGAATGAGCGAACCGCAAAGAAACCGCAGGTAGACATAGACAGCCAACCCGCCCTTTTGAGCCAGATGCCCGCAGCCACCACAGAAACAACAGGTGACCACAGCCCAAGAAGTCGACAAATGAACATCCATACGTCGACAAACGAACAGGCGCCCCGTGAAGAGTGTCCCCAACGACTAGCCGTTTAAGAATGTCCCCAATGACTAGGCCGCTTGCGTGCGATTTTTGACCGTTGAGCGGGCGCTTCGCCGTTGCCGCAAAAACGTTTTTGCATATCGGGTACAACGGGCTTTACGTGAGTAAAGTGCGCGCCGCGTCCACGTGTCGCGCTTTTAAAGGAGGCCCCATGCCTGGTGTTACCCCTGCAGAAGTTCTGTCCAACTTTGGCATTACGCTGGTCGAAGACCCCGCCGAGAACCAGCCTCGCCTGCTGGTCGACCTGCCGGCAGCCGAGCTCGTCGAGCATGCGATTCGCCGCGAAGAGGGCCGTATGGCCTCCAACGGCGCACTGGTGATCGAGACGGGGGAGCGTACCGGACGTTCACCCAACGACCGCTTTATCGTCGATACGCCCGACGTGCACGACAAGATTGCCTGGGGCGCTGTCAACCGCCCGCTGTCTGTCGAGAGCTACGAGGCCATCAAATCCGGCATCGTCGACTATCTCAACGAGCGCGACGTGTTCGTCACGCGCGGCATGGCCGGTGCCGACCGCAACCATACGCGTCGCCTGCTTGTCGCCTGCGAGCGTGCCAGCCAGGCGCTCTTTATTAAGCAGATGCTCGCCCGCCCGCTTGCCCGCGAAATCGCGCGCACCGGCGAGCCGGACTTCTGCGTGCTCGCCGCGCCGGGCTACCAGTGTGACCCCGCCATCAAGGGCCTCAACTCCAGCGCCGCCGTGGTCATCAATTTCCAGGAGCGCGTGATTCTGGTCGCTGGCACCGGCTACTCCGGCGAGATCAAAAAGTCCATCTTCAGCGTCATGAATTACCTGCTGCCCGTCGAGGACGACGTACTGCCCATGCACTGCTCGGCCAGTATGGACCCCGTCACGCATGAGACCGCCGTGTTCTTTGGCCTGTCCGGCACCGGCAAGACCACGCTTTCGGCCAACCCCACGCGCCTGCTGATCGGCGACGACGAGCACGGCTGGTCCGACATGGGCATCTTTAACGTCGAGGGCGGCTGCTACGCCAAGTGCGAGGGCCTGGACGCGTTCCACGAGCCCGAGATCTTCAATGCCGTTCGCTTTGGCGCCATCTGTGAAAACGTGGTGCTCGATGAGAATCGCAAGCCCAACTACGACGACGTCTCGATCACGCACAATACGCGCGTGGCCTACCCCGTCGAGCATATCCCCAACGCGTGGACCAAGGGCATGGGCACCACCCCGAGCGTCGTGCTGTTCCTGCCCTGCGACGCCTTTGGCGTGCTGCCGCCCATCTCGCGCCTGACGGCCGATGCCGCCATGTACCACTTTGTGACGGGCTTTACGGCCAAGATCCCCGGCACCGAGGTCGGCGTCACCGAGCCCACGCCCACGTTCTCCTCGTTGTTCGGAGAGCCGTTTATGCCGCTCGACCCTCTGGTCTACGCCAAGATGCTCGGCGAGCGCATCGCCGACGGCCGCACGCGCGTCTACCTGGTCAATACCGGCTGCGGCTATGGCGTGGGTCATCGCATCGAGCTGGCCTACACGCGCTCGCTGGTCGCTCGCGCCCTCGACGGCACCATCGAGGACAGCGAGTTTGTGCACGACGACATCTTTAATGTCGACATTCCCGCTACGTGCCACGGTGTGCCCGACGGCATCCTAGTGCCGCGCCAGTACTGGCAGAGCACCGCGCGCTACGACGAAGCCGCGCACAACCTGGCGGTGATGTTCGAGGAGAACTTCGAGAAGAAGTACTCGCACCTGCCCGACTCCGTCAAGGCCGCCGGTCCGCACGCTCAGGTGCCCGCCGAGGCCCGTCATCGCGGCCGCGGCCTGCTGGGACTCCGCCACTAGCGTCGCCGTGAGTCCATATCCACCACAAAGGGGACAGGCACCTTTGTGGTGGTTTTGCTCGCGTGGATGACTCGGGTTACAATACGCCTGACATATCGTCCCCTTCTCCGGATGGGGACAGCGTAAGCGCTCTTGTGGCGGCACCGTAGGACTTTGAAGGTGGCCGCTGTGAGGGCGCTTTTTGCTTAGACGCCCCCGCTCGGGCGCACGCTATGAAGGGAGAGCATATGAAGAGCTTTATTGCCGAGGATTCATTTTGGGAGCTGTTTCCACAGGCGGCGATCGGAGTTGTGGTCGTAAAGGGCATGAAGCCCACGGCTCAGATTCCCCAGGAGGACGTGGATGCAATCGCCGCGTTGCTCGACCGCGCCAATATCGACGCGGAGCGTCATCTGACCAGCGATACTATCAGCGAGAATGCGCCGGTTAAGGCTTGGCGTGACGCGTACCGGCTGTTCAAGACTAAAAAGGGCGCGCGTTGCTCAGTTGAGAACCTGCTCAAGCGCGTGCTCAAAGGCAAGTCGGTCGGCCACATCACGCCGGCGGTGGATATCTACAACACTATTTCGTTGACTTATGCGTTGCCCGTTGGCGGTGAGGATTTGCATGCTATTGAGGGCAATCTGCGCCTGGCGGTGACCGACGGCGGCGACGCGTTCTTGCCACTTGGCGAGGAGGCGGATGATCCGACGCTGCCCGGTGAGCTTGCCTATATCGATGATGCGGGCGCCGTCTGCCGTTGCTGGAACTGGCGCGATGGCGTTCGCACGGCACTGTCCGATGATTCGGCGGACGCATTTCTGGCGATTGAGTGCGTGGAGCCCGAGCGGATGGGGGATTGCCAGGCTGCCATCGATCGCTTGGCCGAGCTGCTCGAGCGCTATCTGGGAGCGACGGTCGTCGTTAAGACCCTAGTGACCCACGACAATCCCTGCGTGGAGCTGTAGCGGCGCCTAGAACCTATTGATGTCCCAAACCACCACAAAGGTGCCTGTCCCCTTTGTGGTGGTTTTTATGTTAATGGGTTAACAATTGGGATATTTCGGTATGGGTGTTGCCCTATGCGGCTAAGATGTTTACCCGTTAGCATCATGTAAGCGAAAGGCGGTCGTTACCATGCAGTGGAACGACGAGACACGTTTTGAGGACTTTGTCGGACTGATCAGCGGCCTCTACAAGGAGATTCAGCGTATCAAGACGTCCGAAGGTGCAAGGCTCGGCCTTAAGGGCTCCGACGTCATGTGCCTGTACTATCTTGAGCGCAGCAAGGACGGCCTGACTGGCGCCGACCTCGCCCGCATGGCCGGCGTTACCCGTGCCGCCGTTTCGCGCACACTGGCACATCTGGAGGAGGGCGGCTACGTCGAGGTCGACGACTCGGGTGATGCGGCCGTCAAGTACCGTGCCCCGGTGCGCCTGACTGCCCTGGGCGGCGAGAGCATGAGCGAGGCCGATCGCATCATTCGCGAAGTGCTCGACACCACCGGTAAGGCCATGGGCGTGGAGCAGCGCGAGCAGATGTATGCGTCGCTGCGTACGATTCTTAACACCTTGCGCGAGATCTAAGGCCGCCAAGGCATTTGCCTCCAATTAACAATTGCATAGTCCCGATTGAGCGCGTATACCGTGCCGGGGCATTGCTGTCAAAATTCCCCGCGCGAGGTCCGCGCAAGAAAGGATTCGCTATGTCCATTCGTATTATTACCGATTCCGCGAGCGATATGACGCCGGCTGAGCATCCCGCTCTGCGTGTTCTGCCGCTGTCCGTCACCTTTGGCACCGATGTGTACATGGATGGTGTCGACATCGATCACCAGCGCTTTTACGAGATGCTCGTGGAGCGCGATGAGCTGCCTAAGACCGGCCAGGTCAACCCGTACGCGTTTTCGCAGGCGATTGCCGAGGCGCGTGAGGCCGGCGACGAGGCGGTGATTATTACCGTGGGCGCCAAGCTTTCGGGCACCAACCAGAGCGCTCGTACGGCACTTGCCGAGGCGCCGGGCGGCGACGTGTTCGTCGTGGACAGCAATAACGTGACCTTGGGCGAGCGCGTGCTGGTCGAGTATGCGCTGCGCTTGGTGGACGAGGGCCGTAGTGCGGCCCAGATCGCGGCAGCGGTCG
>USTC01000148.1 GCA_900557505.1 uncultured Collinsella sp. | reverse complement strand
CGCCCGAAAACGCCGGCGCCATCGGCGACCGCGTGCGCGTGGCAGCGGCGGATTCCGCCGACCGTGCCGCACGCCAGGAGGCCCATGCTTCCATTCGCGAGCGAAAGGCCGATGCGCTCAACGCCCGTTCGCTCGAGGCGGGCGCCGCGCAGGCTGCCGCCGGCGCCGCCGTGCCCACCATCTCGCGCGGGCGCGTGACCTTTGTGGACGCTGCCCTGCCGCAGGGCGTGGTGGTGCCCGACGCCAATTTGGCCGTGTTCTCGATTGCCGACCTCAACGCCCGCATGGATGCCAACCGCGCGCGCAGCCGCCGCAAGGTTGACATTACGCAGATTACCTTCCCGTTTAAGCCGGGCGACTACGTGGTGCACGCTACCCACGGCATCGCGCTCTTTAGCGAGATTGCGCGCCAGGAAGTGGGCGGCAAGGAACGCGACTACTTTTTGCTGGAATATGCCGACGGCGACAAGCTCTACGTGCCGCTGGAGCAGGTTGACCGCATTACGCGCTACGTTGGTCCCGACGGCGATAAACCGCGCTTGACCAGGCTCAACACCGCCGACTGGACGCGGGCCACCAACAAGGCGCGCAAGAATGCCAAAAAGCTGGCGTTTGACCTGGTCGACCTGTATACGCGCCGCTCGTCGATTACCGGTATCGCCTGTCCGCCCGATACGCCCGAGCAGATCGAGATGGAGCAGAGCTTCCCCTACGACGAGACGCGTGACCAGCTGGAGGCTATCGCCGACATCAAGGCCGACATGGAGGCGCCCAAGCCCATGGACCGCCTGCTGTGCGGCGACGTGGGTTTCGGCAAGACCGAGGTCGCCCTGCGCGCGGCCTTTAAGTGCGTGGACTCCGGCCGTCAGGTCATGGTGCTCTGCCCCACGACCATTCTGGCTCAACAGCACTACGAGACATTCTTTGAGCGCTTTGCCCCGTTTGGCCTGGAGGTCGAGGTGCTCAGCCGCTTCCGCACCCCGGCGCAGCAAAAGCGCGCGCTCAAGGCGTTTGCCGAGGGCACGATTGATGTACTCATCGGCACGCACCGCTTGCTTTCTGCCGATGTGAACCCCAAGAACCTGGGCATGGTGATCATCGACGAAGAGCAGCGCTTTGGTGTGCAGCACAAGGAGCAGCTCAAGAACCTGCGCGAGCAAATCGACGTGCTCACGCTCTCGGCAACGCCTATTCCGCGAACCATGCAGATGGCCACGAGCGGCGTGCGCGACATGAGCCTGATCACCACACCGCCGACCGGGCGTCGTCCCGTGATCGTGCACGTGGGGGAGTACGACCCCGACGTGGTGAGTGCGGCGATTCGCCTGGAGGTGGGCCGCGGCGGCCAGGTGTATTACGTGTCCAACCGCGTCAAGACCATCGACGATGCCGTGGCGCGCGTGCACGAGGCCGCGCCCGAGGCGCGCGTGGGCGTGGCGCACGGCAAGATGAGCCCGCGCGAGGTCGAGGACGTGATGATCGAGTTCGCGACCAAAAAGATCGATGTGCTCATCGCCACGACCATCGTGGAGAGCGGCATCGACAACGCAACGGCCAACACGCTCATCATCGAGGACTCGCAGCGTCTGGGCCTGGCGCAGCTCTACCAGCTTAAGGGCCGCGTGGGTCGCTCTGCCACGCAGGCCTATGCGTACTTTATGTTCCCCGGCGAGCTGCCGCTTACCGAGGAGGCCACGGCGCGCCTGACTGCGCTCTCCGAGTTCCAGGACCTGGGCAGCGGCATGCGCATCGCCATGCGCGACCTGGAGATTCGCGGTGCCGGTTCGCTCATGGGTGCCGAGCAGCACGGTAACCTGTCGAGCGTGGGCTTTGACCTGTTTACGCAGATGCTGGGCCAGGCCGTGGCCGAGGCGCGCGGCGACGACGATGCCGGCGTGGAGGCGGCGAGCGTGGGCATCAACCTGCCGGCCGACTACTTCTTGTCCGAGGAGTACATGCCGGCGGTGGACCAGCGCGTGCTCGTGTACCGCAAGCTCGCGGCGGCCGAGGACCTGGAGAGTATCGACGAGGTGCAGGAGGAGACCGAGGCCGCGCACGGTGAGCTTCCGTTGGCGGGGCTCAACCTGTTCAACCGCGCTCGCATCCGTATTCGCGGCGAGCGCCTGGGGCTCGAGAGCGTCACGCTCAGCGGCGGACGCATCACGTTTTTGGGCGTCGACGTGCCCAAGAAGGTGGCCTATGAGCTTAAGACTCGCTATGGCGCGGTGAACTTCCCCAAGAGCCGCAAGCTCTCGGTGCCCTACAAGGCGGGCGCCGGTGCGGGCAGCGGCCTGGGCCGCGGCCTCGATGCCAACGACGGCACCGGCCCGGTGGCGGCCGCGCTCATGCTGCTGCAGCAATTGGGTGCTAGCGACGACGACTAACGGGTCGACGCTGCAAACGCCCCATTTGGGCAATCTGACCCTCACTCGTCGGTCGCGTACGCAAGTACGCTTCCCTCCTCCTTCGGGCCACCTTGCCACAAATGGAACGTTTTCGCTTACTTATGCTCAACCTGTAAGGGTATTTACGGGACAAAGCCATCTTCGTCTCACCCACATTGCAGGTTGACTGCCCTTCGCCCGACCGAAAGGAAAGCATGTTCGGATACATCTATAAGAAAGATGTCGTCATTATCGCGGTTGTCCTGTGCCTTTGTCTGCTCACGGGCTCGTTTTTCGATTATCAGATCTCGAGCGCGCTGTTCAACATCGGCAGCATGTATGGTCGCTTTGTCGAGGCGGCCGGCGAGCTGCCGTTTGAGCTGACGGCGAGCATCGCAGGCGTTATGCTCGTGCGCTCGGCACGCCCCGATTCCAAGGCGAGCAAGTGGCTCGCTGCGCTGGGCGTTCTGATCAACGTGGGTCTGGTCGGCTACGAGATTATCGGATCACTGCGCGTCGGCGGCAAGCTTATTGCGTTTCAGCTGGTTCTGACGTTTGCGTTGGTCATCGCAGCCAACTTCATCGCCTACCGCCTCACGCGCACGACCGAGCCCGACGAGCTTACGCGCTGGGCGTTGATGGTGCTGGCCGTGTGGGTCGCTCAGGCCATCATCCTCAACGTCATTGTTAAGCCGTTATGGTCGCGCCCGCGCATGCGCGTGATCGAGGTCACGCCGGGGCTCAATTTTCAGCCGTGGTGGGTGATCGGCAACCCCGACAAGTGGGCCTATATCGCCGCCGGCGTGATCAAGGACGGGTTCAAGTCGTTTGCGAGCGGACACACGGCGCATGCGGCGATCGGCCTTATGCTCGCCGGGCTTCCCGCGGCAGCCTTTAAGGAAAAACCTTCGCGTCGCCGCGTGATCTTTTGGGCGGCGGTTGTTGTCGCAGCGTTCGTCGCCTTTGGGCGCATCGTGATCGGCGCGCATTTTTTGAGTGACGTGAGCTGCGGTTTTGCCCTGGTACTGGCACTTGAGTGCCTTGCCGCACGCATTGCCTATCCTAACGGCGTACAATAGCTCCGTTTGAATCATCTGGCCGATACCCGGTAAGAGAGGATTGCCATGCTCGCGTTTAACAACGACTATTCCCACGGCGCACATCCGGCAGTGCTGCAGGCGCTTGTCGACACCAATATGGAGCCGCAGCCCGGCTATGGTACCGATGCGCACACCGAGCGTGCCAAGCAGCTTATCCGCGAGGCCTGTCAGGCCCCCGATGCCGACGTGTTTTTTCTGGTGGGCGGCACGCAGGCCAACGCGACGGTGATCGACATGCTGCTCGCGCCGTACGAGGGCGTCGTTGCTGCCGAGACTGGCCACGTCGCCTGCCACGAGGCGGGCGCCATCGAGTTTGGCGGCCACAAGGTACTCACCATCCCCGGCTACGAGGGCAAGATGCACGCCGAGGACCTCGAGAACTATATCCAGGTGTTCTACGAAAACGAGAGCTACGAGCACACGGTGTTCCCGGGCGCCGTGTACGTGAGCCTGTCGACTGAGTACGGCACGCTGTACTCCAAGGCCGAGCTCGCGGCGATTCATGCGGTGTGCCAGAAGCGCGAGATTCCGCTGTTTGTGGATGGTGCCCGCCTGGCCTATGCGCTGGCGGCCGATGAGTGCGACATTACCCTGCCCGAGCTGGCGCAGCTGTGCGACGTGTTCTACATCGGCGGCACCAAATGCGGCGCGCTCTGCGGCGAGGCCGTGGTGTTTTGCGGCATG
>USTC01000147.1 GCA_900557505.1 uncultured Collinsella sp. | reverse complement strand
GCGCCAAGGCCCGGCGCAGGGCCAACGCAATCGAGCTCGACACAAGCGAGACCACGAACATGATGAAGAACATGCCGGGATAGACGCGGTCGATAAGCGACAGCGAGTAGCGCGGGTCGACAAACAAGAAGTTGTAGAGCGCCACGGCGGCAGCCGAGCTCAGCAAGCAATACAGGCGACTCCAGGTAAAGAATGCGCACAGCTGAACGGCGAACACATAGACGATCATGATGCTCGGCGCGAGACCCGGATGGTCGAGCAGCGCGCCCACAATCGTCGCCGCGACCAGTAGTCCCACCGATACACAGGCGTCATACAGAGGAGTGCGGCGCGTCAGCGTTGTGCGCCGCCACCAAAAGCTATCGGCAATATCGCCGTCCGTACGGACGTCCATCAGCGCCCCGCCCCTCTCTCAAAAACAAAAACCACCACAAAGGGGACAGGCACCTTTGTGGTGGTTTCCCTTGTGGTGGTTCTAAGTGTAAAGCCTTCTACGACCGGCAGCCGCTAGACAAACAGCACGTGCGCGAGCAGTGCGCACATGCACACCGCTCCAAATACCAGTGCCACGATCGAAATCACGCGATCGGCCATGTCCATGTTGGCACGATTCGTAAAGAACCGATCTTCGGCGGCGTCGACGCGCGCCTCACGCACCATTTCGACCACCGCCTCACGGCCATCGAGCGCCTTTGTATCCATGCTTACCTCCCCGGCCTCATGCTTATCCATCAAAAGCCAACTCCGTGTAGCCGCCGACGTCTACGGCCGCTCGTTGGGAGCCAGGCGCTGCATCTTATTCACGGCCTTGAACTTGGTGAACAGCGGCACGTACTCAAAGCTCACGTTGGAGTTCTCCAGGCCGTACCAACGTGCGGGCGTGCCGGCGGCGCGGCGGATGATGTACTTGAGCGTGATGGCCGTGCGCTCGCTGGGCTCCACGTCGCTCTCGGGCGCCAGAAGCTTACGGATCAGGACGAACTTGAACGTGCCGATGTTACCCGGATCCTTGTAGACCGAGTAGTCATGCGTCTGCGGCGGCAGCTCGCCGGTGGCAGCCAGGTCCTGAACAACCTGACGCAGGTAGGCATTGACGCGCTGGTTGATCTTGTAGCCCAGGTACAGATGTACGCGGAACACGTAGTCGGTGCCGAACGTCTCGACCGAATAGGCAAAGGTGTGCGGTTCGTCCATGGTCTCGACATTCACAAACCACCAGGCGTGGGCACGCTTGGGATGCTTGTCCAAGATCGAATAGACGATATCGCGGTCGATGTAGTCGGTATGGGTGTCCTTGGTCAGGTACACGACGTTGTCGCTCATGCGCTCGTAACGGTCGTCGTCGCGCAGGCGCTTGAGCTGCGGCAGGTAGCTACGCAGCGGCAGCAGCGTAAACTGGCGCTGCTCGACCGCCGTGCCGTTGTACCAGCACACCATAATGCCCATGATGAGTGCAGCCATGAGGATAGTGAAGTAGCCGCCGTGGAAGAACTTGGTAAGCGAGCTCACGAAGAAGAAGCCTTCGAGCAAAAGGAAGAAGGCCGCGAAGATCCACGGAGCAACCTTGAGCTTGCGCTCCTCGTGCAGGTAGAAGAAGAGCAGCAGCGTGGTGCACATCATAGTCAGCGTAATGGCAAGGCCGTAGGCGGCTTCCATATGCGCCGAGTTCTGGAACAGCAGCACCACGATGACGCAGCCGACAAGCATGACGTTGTTGACCATGGGGATGTAGAGCTGGCCCTTGGTCTCGGCAGGGTAGAAGACCTGCATGTGCGGCATAAGGTCCAGGCGGCTGGCCTCGGACACCAGCGAGAATGCGCCGGTGATGAGCGCCTGCGAGGCAATGATAGCCGCGACAGTGGAAAGGCCGACGGCAAACGGGCGCAGGCCCGGGGCGAGCATCTGGTAGAACGGATTGAGGTCGGCAATGCCCATGAGCTCGGGATTGGCAGCGTTGTTCATAAGCCAAGCACCCTGGCCCATATAGGAAAGCAGCAAGCAGCACTTAACGAACGGCCAGGTGGCGTAGATGTTGCCGCGGCCGACGTGGCCCATGTCGGAGTAGAGCGCCTCGGCACCGGTGGTGGCGAGGAAGCAGCTGCCCAGAATCATGATGCCCGCGTGGTTGTTGGGGCTTAGCAAAAAGGCGATGCCGCGCACCGGGTTGAGGCACAGCAGCACGGCGGGGTGCTGGAAGACAAAGAACAGACCCGTGCCGCCCAGGAACAGAAACCACAGCGTCATGATGGGGCCAAAGGCGTGACCGATCTTGGCCGTACCGATGCGCTGTACCAAGAAGAGCGCGATGATGATGGCGAGCGTGATGGCGACGACGCGGCCCTGGTCATCACCCAGCACGGCATGGACCGCTGGGATGGTACGCAGGCCCTCGATGGCCGTGGTAACGGTAACGGCCGGCGTCAGGATGCCGTCGGCGAGCAGCGCGGCGCCACCCAGCATGGCGGGGATGATAAGCCACTTGCCGCAGCGCTTGACCAGGCTGTACAGGGCAAAGATGCCGCCCTCACCATGGTTATCGGCGCGCAGCGAGATGAGCACATACTTGATGGTGGTCAGCAGCGTGACCGTCCACACGACAAGGGAGAGCGCGCCAAGCACGAACTCCTCCGTCACACTTCCGATGCCGCCGTTGCCGGCAACGAGCGCCTTGGTTACATACATAGGGCTGGTGCCGATATCGCCGTACACCACGCCCAGCGTGACGAGCATCGCCGAGATGCTCACAGGAATCGCAGCGTGCGAGGCTGCCTCCTTGGCCTTTTGTTCCATAAGCCGGTTTCCTCCCAACTTTAATGTTCGAAGGGATTATAGGCAATCGGCCCATGTTTTAATGCACTGTTTTCCCAGCTAGATAAAGATTTATACAGTCTTTAAGCTACCGCGGCGATATGGAATGTAACAAAGGGGCTGTCCCCTTGTCACATTCGTCATTTTCCAAGCCAGTTTTTGAACCACCATTCCATGGATCGGCTCATCTCGGCCATAAAGGGACTCGTGTGCTTGCGGGTATAGATGTCCACGACGCGCTCCCCCACCTCGCGGGCATGCGGACGGAACATCGCGTCCATCTCGGCCACCTGCGCGTCCATAGTCGCAGCATCGGCGCGGCAGTAGCGCTCCTCGTGCACCAGGTTCACCACGGGATGCGCAATGGCCGGACGCTCCTTACGGGGCGTGCCGATGATGAGCATCGACAGCGGCATGGTATAGGGCGGCAGATCGAGCAGCTCGGCAACTTCCTCGGCATTCTCGACGATATCACCGATATAGCAGCTCCCCAGGCCCAGGGCCTCGGCGGCAACCACGGCGTTTTGCGCGGCGATCACGGCGTCCTGGGCCGCGATGGCAAAGTCGCCCAAACCCGGCGCCCGGCGGGGCGCCTTGCCCGTACGCTCGACAAACTCGGGCTCAAAGCAGCCCACGTGCTCAAACAGATCGATCCACTTGGCATAGTCGACCACAAATATTAGCGCCCAGGGCGCCTTGGCGATCATGGGCTGGTGGTCGCACAGGTCGGCCAGACGGTCCAGCGTAGCCTGCTCGCGAATGCTCACGATGGAATACATCATCATGGCGCCCGCCGACGGCGCGCGACTCGCCGCATGCAAGATTGCCACCCGCTGCTCGTCGGTCACCGCCACGGGACGGTCGTCGTCATCACGCGCGAAGGCACGCGTAGACGAGCGATGCTCCAAAATGTCCAGTACCGCGTTGCCCGTAGTCTCGACCGGATAGCCGCATGTATCCACGACCGCAGCTCCGTCGCCGCCCATGTCCGCCTTGCAAACCTGCTCGCTCATCGCCCTACCCTCGCCATTTCTTTAAGAAGCCTTTACGTTTCCATGTAATTCCCGTCCATTATCGCGCAGGTCGCCACTACATTGCGCCGTACCGCCACACATGCGCGTTAATATGGCTGGTTGTTGTGCGCAGCCCGCAAATGCAGCGCATATTTAGGTAACAATCGGGTAAACCCCCGCTTTCGTAGGTTTTAGTTTGTGAGGAGTCTCAGCATGTTCGCTGCCGCCATCTCGCTCGTCGGTCTTGCGGCGACCGTCTACCTTGTCTTGCGCGAGGCCAAGGCCATTCGCGCTCAGTCGGGCACCGTCACCAAGGGCGCCTTCGCCTGGAGCGTCGCCTTTGGCCTGTTCCAGCTCTTTTTGACCGTCTGGGGCGCTATTGGTCTCGTCGCGCAAAAC
>USTC01000146.1 GCA_900557505.1 uncultured Collinsella sp. | reverse complement strand
TGAACTCCTGTTGGCTGGCCTTGGGAGCGAACTCCTCCAGGATGGCGGGGCCGTTGGAGCCGGACTGGACGGCGACGTTCTTGTCGGCCAGGTCGTCGACGCTCTTAATGTCGTCGTTGTCGGCGAGCACCAGGATGGCCTGCTGGGTGTAGTAGTAGGGACCGGCAAAGGAGACGAGTTTCTTGCGCTCGTCAGTGATGGTGTAGGTGGCAAAGACAGCGTCGACCTGGCCATTCTGCAGGACGGACTCGCGCGTGTCCGAGGTTACCTGGGTGATCTCGACCTTGTTCTCGCCCAGAATGTAGTTGGACAGGAGCTGTGCGATACCGGCGTCGAAGCCGCGGGTCTGACCGTCTTTCTCGTTGAGGAGGGAGAAGAGCGTGGAGGTCTGAACGCCACCGATCTTAAAGACGCCGGCGTCCTTAACAGCCGTGGCCCAGGTGCTGGCAGCGATGGCGTCGTCATCGGCCTTGGGGCCGTTGTCGACGAGCTTGTCGAATGCCTTAGCGTCGAGCGTGGTGGAAGCCTCGGTATCCTCGGAGCTCTTGGAAGAGCCGGCGGCGGAACCCTTGTCGGCCTCGGCGCTGGTGTCGGAGCAGCCGGCAAGACCAAGGCCGGCGACGGTTGCGAAGGTGGCGGCAACGAAGCCGCGGCGGTCGAGAACGACCTGCTGGGAGAGGTTCTTGCTCATGGTAGAACACCTTTCTCAATAAAATCCCTAGCGGTTGAGTAGAGTTATACCCTATCCCGCTCAAATGGGTCAACATGAAATAACTCAGAAACATACTTGTCTTATGGGTTATTGTACCTATCAAAAAGGGGCAGGCACCTTCGTGGTGGTTCTTGCAGATGTGACGGCCTGCCTCGCTGCTTTGTCTCAATCTGTAACATCTGCAGCTGTTTTTGCCGAGTGACTGTTACAGATTGAGATTTTCTCTTCAGGGAAATTCGAATGTCTCGATCTGTAACATCTGGACGGCCAAAAGGTCTCTATCTGTTACAGATTGAGACAAAGGCCAGGGACTAAGACGTCTTGTCTAGATCTGTAACAGGTAGACGGGAATTCGGACCCTAGATGTTACAGATTGAGATAATCGCGTCGCGAAAGCAAAAGCCTCCACAGGGGTGCTTTCCTTGCGGAGGTTTTTTACTCGTTGAGTAGCCTTGCGGCTTCGGCGGCCATGTTCTCGACTGTCATGCCGTTCTGAGCGAGCAGCTCGTTGGGGTCGTAGCGGTCGGGAAAGCCCTTGGCGATGCCAAAGGTGCGCGTGCGCAACGGCGTGCAGGCCAGATGGCACGCGACGCGCTCACCCCAGCCGCCGTCCAAGATGCCGTCCTCGAGTGTGATGACAACGCGATGCTTGGCGGCAAGACTGTCGAGGAACTCGTGGTCGAGCTCGGTTGCAAAGCGAGGGTTGACGAGTGTGGCCTCGATGCCGTACTCGGCAGCCAAGCGGTTTGCCACGCGCTCGCCCAGCTCAAAGAAGTCGCCAAGCGCGAGTACTGCTACGTCGCGGCCCTGGCGCACCACGTTGTAGTGCGCGACACCGTAATCGGCGTCCTCGGCAGGCGCCAGATCGGGGCGGCTAACCAGGCCGATGCCCGGTACGCGGATCGCCACGGGATGCTCGCGGTGGTCGAGCGACCAGCTCAGCATGGACAGGTATTCCTCCATGCAGGCCGGCGCCAAGTAGTGCATGTTGGGGAGACCGCCCAGCATGGAAATATCAAAGAACGAGAGGTGCGTCTCGGATGTGGTGCCAAAGATCGACGCGCCAAACACCAAGATGGTTGCGGGGGCATCGTTGAGGCACAGGTCGTGCCACAGCTCGTCGTAGGCGCGCTGCAAAAACGTGCCGTACACACCAAAGACTGGCTTGGCGTCCGAGCGCGCAAGCGCGGTGGCAAAGGTCACGGCGTGCTCCTCGGCAATGCCCACATCGACGAATTGTTTGCCGGCGGCAGCGCGAAGCTCGGGTGTAAAGCCCATGATGTAGGGCGTGGCGGCCGTGATGCCCACGACCTGCGGGTCGCGCTCGATGGCGGCGCTGAGCGCCTCGCCCGTAATGTCGGCATAGGTGCGCGGCGCAGGCTCGCTCGGATGGCCCGGGCAGAGCTTGCGTCCAGTCGCCATGTCAAACGGACCCACGTGGTGCCAGCGTTCCGGGTCGCTCTGGGCTGGCTCAAAGCCCTTGCCCTTGGCGGTGGAGACGTGTAGCACGATGGGATGATCGATATTGCGCAGATCCTGCAGCGCGTCGACTAGGGCCAACACATCGTTACCGGCGTCCAGATAGCGGTAGTCGAGCCCCATCGCGCGGAAAACGTTGCGCTCGCAGGTGCCGTTGCTGGCGCGCAGCTCGGCCAGATTGCGATAGAGGCCACCGTGGTTCTCGGCGATGGACTGGTCGTTATCGTTGACGATGATGATCAGGTTGCTATCGAGTTCGGCGGCATTGTTAAAGCCTTCAAACGCCAGGCCGCCCGAAAGCGAGCCGTCGCCAATGATGGTGATGACGTTGTACGCATCGCCCGCCAGGTCACGAGCGTGCGCCAGGCCGCAGCCCAGGCTCACCGACGTGGAGGTGTGACCCATGGCGAACAAGTCGTGCTCGGACTCGTTGGGATTGGCAAAGCCAGAAGCCTCACCATAACGCTCCGGATCGATATAGGTATACGCGCGCCCAGTCAGCGCCTTGTGGGCGTAGGTCTGGTGCGAAACGTCAAAGACAATCTTGTCGATGGGGGAGTTAAACACGCGATGGAGCGCGACCGTGAGCTCAACGACGCCCAAGTTGGGGGCAACGTGCCCGCCGACGGCGGCGGAGCTTTCGAGGATTGCCTGACGGATCTCGCCGCAGAGCAGCGGGAGCTCGGCGCGGTCGAGAGCCTTGACGTCCTCGGGCGTTGTCGTTTGCGTAAGCAGCATCGTTGTGGGTTACTCCATGCGAATCGTGCGCCGGCACTCCCTCGGCCGGCACAATTGCACAAGACAGTCTCGCACATTTTGGCGTTTGATATGTGACGGCGGCGCGGTAATTCGCCAACTGGTGGGGCAAAACGTTTTGTCCGATGCCATACTGATGTGTTCCATGATGTTTTTATCGATTGTGCACAGGCTGTGGCTTGTCGCCGTGAGTCGCTGGAAGGAGGCAGCATGTCCGATACCGTTCGTGCCGAGAAAATCGCGTGCGAAGTAGACCATGCTGCCCGTCAACTGGCACAGGCGGGCCGTCTGGACCTGACGCGCGAGTTTATCCAGCATGGCGATGTGACGGTCTATGCACATGCGACCTCGGTGGCGCGGGCAAGTCTGTCCTTTGCCGAGCGCCTGGGCCGCGTCGGTGTCTCGGTCGACCGCGCCTCGTTGCTGCGCGGGGCCCTGCTGCACGATTACTTTCTCTATGACTGGCACGATCCCGACCCAAGCCATCGGCTGCATGGCTTTCGCCATCCGTTTTTTGCCCTGACGCGTGCCGAGGAAGATTATGAGCTGACGCCGCGCGAACGGAATATTATCGTGCGGCATATGTTTCCGCTGGTGCCCGTGCCGCCGACGTGTCGTGAGGCTTGGATTGTATGCCTGGCAGATAAATGGTGCGCGCTGCGCGAGACGGTCTCTGGTCGTCTGCGGCGCAAGGACGAGGCAGACGATGGCGTGAGCAGCGAATCGAACGAAAAGAGGAGAGGGTAGACGGTGGGGACCGCGATCGACATGGCATTTGGCGGCGCGACGCTTGCCGCCTGCCCGCTCTCGGCACTGGTGCTCTCGTTTGCCTTTTACGGGTTTTGCGGTTGGGCATGGGAGTCGACAGTATGCGCCATGCTCAACCACGGACGCTTTGCCAACAGCGGCTTTTTGCTGGGACCGTGTTGCCCCATCTATGGCGCGGGCGGCATTGCCTGCTGGCTGCTGTTGCGCGGAATTCCTGACGCGTCGAGCCAGTTTGTCGCTGCAGCGCTCGTATGCAGCGTGATTGAGTACAGTGTGGGCGTGCTGTTGGAAAAAACAACGGGCGCTCGCTTTTGGGACTATTCGCATCTGCCGTTTAACCTGCACGGGCGCATCTGCCTGTACTGGGCCTGCGCGTTTGGCCTGGGTGCGTTGTGCATTTGCCGTTTAGTGGAGCCGGCATTGCTGGGGCTGCTTGGCCATCTGCCGGTGCTGATTGTGCGGCTGTCCGCCTTTATCGTCGCGGTCGCGATGATGGTCGACGCAGTGTGCTCGTTGGCGAGCTGGC
>USTC01000145.1 GCA_900557505.1 uncultured Collinsella sp. | reverse complement strand
TCGCAAGCAAAAACCACGTAAGCGTATAGGTTGCAACCAGAGCGGCAACAAGACCGCCCATCACGGCGCGTTGGGAAAATACGCTACATGCAGCCACAACCAGCACCGGAACCTCGCAGGCAGAAAGCGCTAGTACGCCATGCAGGAACCCCGTGCGACGATCGTGTGCCATGGCGCCTGCGGCAATACCCGCCACGCCCGGCAGCGCCAGCGCGAGCGCGACAACGATACCCGGCAGCGCACCGGACCACGAAATGTGCCCCACGGCAACCGTCATACGAGCACCCGACGCCAGCAGCGCCGCCGACACCACCACAACGGCCCACACGAGGCCGCAGACAGCCGTAGTGCCGATCATCGCGGCGCGACGGGCCACGCGACCGGACGCGTCCATGGGACAGGACGCGAGCGGCTCGCCGCGAAGCGAACGGCCGACGTTTTGCGCGTAGTGGTCGCAAAACGCCGTAAGCGCCACCTCCACCGCGGCGGGCTCGGGACGATCGCCCTGATTACACGACAGGCAGGCCATGACCACGTCGAACAACTGGGCATCGACAAATGCCAGCGCGTCGCGCAGCTCCTCGGAGCCCGGCTCGAGCCCCATCTGCTGCGCCTGCTCGGCGGCGGCGAGCGCCACATCGGGCTCACGCCGGAGCAGTTGGGTTAGGTCGCAACCGGGCGCATGGGCGCCAGCGGGATAGTCGGGGCGCGTATCCATCTTGAGACGATAGGGGCTGGCAATATCGCGCGTCTTTTTGCGCGAACCCGAGGTGCCCGAAGTGCTCGGCGCCACCTCGTACGGTGCGACGCCGGCGATGAGCTCGTAGACCGTACTCGCCGCTGCATAGACATCGATCGCCGGCGACATGCGAAGCATGCGCAGGTCGGGGATATCGTCGGTGAGCATCTCGGGCGGGGCGTAGGCAACCGTCGCGCGGCGCAACGTGGCATAGCGCTCGGTAAACGACGTCTTGCCGCCGGTGCCGGCCACCGCAGAGGCGGGCTCGAGCGCCAGCGAGGAGCCAAAGTCGATCAAGCACAGGTCGAAGGTGCCTTCGGCAAGCTGTCGGTCGAGCGGCAGGCGCGCCGTGCGCACCATAATATTAGCGGGCGAGATATCGCGATGGACAAAGCCCTCCCCCACCAAGCTCATGCGGCAGAGCAGATCGAACAGGTCGCGGCCCAGGCGAGCGGCCACGAGCGGCGACAGACGCCCGGCATCGTCCACGGCAAGGCGCGGGCGCAGGCGGGCAAGCGTCTCGCCCTCGACCCACTCCATGACAATCGCGGGCACGCCGTCGACCTCGCCCCACCCGTATAAGCGCGGAAAGCCCTTAAGACCCGAAAGGGCACGATGGCATTCATATTCCTCGCGAAACGCCGCCTTGAACTTGGTGACCAGCGCCTCGTGGGCGACATCGTCATCAAATTCGTCGCGCGTTGGCAAGATGAGCTGCTTGAGCGCCACGACCTCGCCCTGCGTGTTGACGGCACGCGTCACACGGCCGATACCGCCGCGGCGTATGGTGGCGTCGTCGGCAAACAGCATCGTAAAACGGCGCAGGTAGGCGGGAAGCTCGTCCGGGCCCAGCGCAATGGCGGGCTCAAACCCTCCAACGCGCGCCAGGCGCAGGCCCACCATGGGATCACGGTTGAGCGATTGCGTTGCAGCGGATACGATACCGGTCGTCATAAGGCGATCGCCGCCACTTTGGTATTGAAGTTGTTGAGCGCGACATCATCATCGCCGTAATGCCCCACCCATTGACACAGATTGGTGTAGCAGCCCCATAGGTTGGCGTATTGCCGATACCACTTTGACTTGGGAGAAAACGTTTGCCGGCCAAACTCGGCACGAATAACAAACATGTCATTCGCCAGGGTGTCGCACGGTCCGGTATCGCCCGTAGCGTTATAGGTCGAAACCGCGCTATTGGCGCGAGCGACGTAGCCGTCGAGCATGTTGTATTTGGTCACGAGCCAGCTGTGGATGCTCTCTTCCTCGGCAGCCGAGAGGCCACCCGAGTTCGTGTCGCCGCCGGCACCGCCGTCCGTCGAGCCACCACTCGAAGATCCACCGCCAGAGGCGGAGCCCGAACCGGAGCCGCCGTCCGAGCCCGCCGAACCGGCACCAGAACCGGACCCGTCCGAGCCGCCGGGCTTACCAGCCTGCTGCGCATCCTGCTCTTTCTGCTGCTCGGCCTTATTTATGACGGATGCCACGCTGTTGTTGGAAAGCTTCGTGATGATCTTGGTGTTGGTGAGCACGATGGTCTTGCCGTTTGCCAGCGTAACCTCGTTGTCCGCTGTTTCGGGACCGTCCGCATCGTCGCCACCGAACACAACGTGTGAGACCACGCTCGCCCACGTATATCCGGTTGTCGTTCCCAAGTCGCTTTTGGCCTTGCGCCCAATATGCAGCTCACGCGCAGCATGCGCCTGTACCATGGACGGCACCGTCATGCCATAAGCCGAAACACCGGCTATGACCAGCGCCAGCGAGCAGGAAAGCAGCACGCATGCCCGTGGCGCCAGGCCCAGCCGGCGTCGCATGCGCACCACAGCGCCATGCTTTGTCTGAGTGCCCCCGGGCCGCATGCGTTCTCCTCCAACAAAAACACGCCGCTTAAAAGCGGCGCATTCTTTCACATCCACATTTGAGTGTATCAGCGAACCTAAAAGGTTGCGCAACGAATGGGCAGATACGAGGTGTGAGCGGACCTGTCCACGCGATAAGTGGATGCAGGGCAGGTTTGTTGCACAACAAACGCACGAACGAGAGCCCAATTATGGGCACCCCGTGCGGCAGACCGACGGGGCATGCCGCGGAGCTGACGCCGCCTAGATCGCGCGGCGGGCCTCAATCGCACGCCCAAGCGTAAGCTCGTCGGCATACTCCAAGTCGCCGCCCACGGGAAGGCCGCTCGCAAGACGCGATACCTCAACGCCCAGCGGCTTGATGGTACGGGCCAGGTAGCTCGCCGTGGTCTCGCCCTCAATGTTGGGGTTGGTGGCGATAATGACCTCGTGGATGTCCTCGTGGCCCAGGCGCGCCAGCAGCTCGCGGATATGCAGCTGCTCGGGGCCGATCTTGTCCATGGGGCTGATCACGCCGCCCAGCACATGGTACAGGCCATGGTAGCTGCCCGTGCGCTCAATCGCCTGGACGTCGCGCGGCTCGCCCACCACGCAGATGCGAGTGGTATCGCGCATCGGGTCCTGGCAGATGGAGCACTCGTCGGCCGTGGCGTAGTTAAAGCAACGGCTGCAAAAGTGGACCTCCTGCTTGACCTCCAGGATGGCCTCGGCCAGGCGGCGGGCCTCCTCGGCATCGGCCTCGAGCAGGTAATAGGCGATGCGCTGGGCCGACTTGGGACCAATGCCCGGCAGACGACCCAGCTCATCGAGCAGTTTTTGCAGACTGTGATTCGCACTCATATATATGCGCGTCTTAGAACGGCATGCCCGGGATGTTGAGGCCGCCGGTGATGGCGCCCATCTGCTTGTTGGCGAGCTCGTTGACGCCGCGGACGGCCTCGTTGACAGCAGCCATGATCATGTCCTGCAGCATATCGACGTCCTCGGGATCGAGGGCATCGGGATCGATGGTGAGGTTGACGAGCTCCATCTCGCCGTTAACGGTCACCTTGACCATACCGCCGCCGGCAGAGGCGTCGACGGTCTGGGACTTGAGGTTCTCCTGCGCGGCGGCAAGCTGCTCCTGCATCTTGCGGGCCTGCTTCATCATCTGCTGCATGTTCATACCGGCCATGATGGCTCCTTTACGTGCGGCCGCGCGACAAGCTGCAAGGGCAGCCGGAGCACGGCGGGACTTTCAAACTCAAAAATCGTACCACGGCGCGAGGCCAGCGGGCGGGGCGGACAAGCTACCTCAGTCGATATACATGCCCTCTAGCGAAACGCGCCGCCCAAGACTATGCAAGGTCGAATTATGCAAGGTTGCATAATTCGGCGCATATACCCTTCCGCACGGTTACTCCACCGGCTTGAAGATGGTGGCCTGGCCGAAGACGCTGCGGATGAGGGCCTTGGCCTCGTCCTCGGTCTGCGGGATGCTCGGGGCTGCGCCCTGGTGGCCGAAGGGGCTGCCGGTGCCGGGGTTGGACTCCCAGGGAGCTGCAGGAGCGTCCTCCTCTTTGGGGGCAGTTGTAGCGGGCTTGGGCGCGGACGCCGCACCCGGCACGTCGAACGGAGGCAGATCGTCCCCGCCCGCATCGCCAGCGAAGCCGCCCACCA
>USTC01000144.1 GCA_900557505.1 uncultured Collinsella sp. | reverse complement strand
TGCGGTCCCCGAATCATCACCTGTTATCTAAACTGTTAGATTAATGTTTAATCCTACGCCTCCGTGGGCTCCATGCCCAGCTCGTTACGGACGAGCTCAAAGGCAGCGGCGATGGCTTTGTCCATGTCGTAGTACTTGTAGCCGCCCAGGCGACCGGCGAAGATCACGTCGCCCTCCTGAATGTATCCCCTAATTCGATGAATTCTCTTTACATTATCGATTGTATAGCCGCTTATAAAGCTATATATACATATATACTAGTTTATAAATCTATATAAGCGACGTTTGCCTGAGGATTCTGGTTATGGACAAAGCCAAGTTCTACAATCCATTTCGTCCGACCGCCGGTGCGGAGCCTCCTCGAATCATCGGTCGTGATGATATCTCTCTCGAGTTCGTGGAGGGTCTCATGTCCGGCGTTGGCGCCCCCGCACGTCTTTTGCGAATCACAGGCCCGCGCGGGTCGGGGAAAACGGTTCTTCTTTGCGATCTGCGCGACCGAGCGATTGAACTGGGTTGGAAGGCCGTTGTTGTTTCGGCTGGTCCGCGTTTGTCGCACGATCTTATGGAGCAGATTCAAGACCAACTGACTTTTTCCTCCGCTTCGCTTGGCGTTAACGTTGGTATTGCTTCTGCCAAGTTGGACATTTCTTCAAGCGAAATGAGCCTTCGGGCAAAACTAAAGCAGATTGCACAGGGCTCAAAGGGCCTGTTTATCGCTGTTGATGAAGTCCAAGATGCCCCAGTTGAGGAAATGCGCATTATTGCCTCAACAGTTCAATTACTCATTGGGGAGAAAGCCAACATCGCTCTTGCCTTTGCCGGATTGCCATCGGGCGTTATGGATCTCATTAACGGCAAGGCACTTACTTTTCTTCGTCGCGCGGTTCCTGAAGACCTTGCTCCTATCAATCAAATCGAGGTTGCACTTTCTTTGAGTGATTGCTTTAATGCGACCGGTCTTTCTCTCGACGGGGATTTGCTATCAAAAGCGGCGAGAGCAACAAAAGGTTATGCGTATTTAGTTCAACTTGTTGGGTATTCAATCTGGCAGCGCGCCAACCTTCATCGGGAGAAATCAACTCTCGTTACTGGGCGCGATGTTGATGAAGGTATCCTACTCGCCGAAGCGCGTTTCCACGACGTGGTTCACGAGCCTGCAATTTCGGGTCTTTCCCGTAATGAAATCAACTACCTGTATGCCATGTGCGAGGATAGTAGGCAATCCAAGACCTCGGATTTAGCCAAACGCCTTGGTAAAAAAACGAGTGAGCTGAGTTCTGTTAGGGCCAAGCTGCTTTCACGAGAAGTAATCCAGGCGCCTCAGAGGGGCTATGTTCAATTTGCTGTGCCGGATTTGGATGAGTATCTCAAAGATAATAGAGATGAGATTCTATCGAGGTATTAAGGCTCCAGATTAAATGTACAACGATTGAAGGCGGCCCCTGCCACCCCCTTATCCTCTAAAAAAGTTCTTAAGACAGCCTTAAAGGCGCCCTGGCTTGCGTTGACAGCGTACAATACGCATATTTGACTATGACAAATGTGGAATTAAGGGGAGGAGTGCGCCATGGAGGTGCTAGTTGTTGGCAACACCGCATATGTTGACGATGATTTTTGTGCCAAGACGTTCCCCGGGGACCACGTTAAGGTCGTCGCTGCCGCGGAATCGCGCCGCGATGAATCGTCGCCCCATGCCTCGTGGAATGAGCTCCTCCAGCACTTGGAGCAGGCCTACGAGTTCGACCGCGTGGTCTACCTGTCTAATTTCCTTACCCCGCATACCGATATCATGGGCGATATCGAGCTGCTGCGCTCGGTCTTTCGTGCGTGCATGGGTCGCCGGGTCCAGCTGCTGTATGTAGCGGGGCCCGCGAGTGCCGAGGGCTCAGCCGATGCCGCGGGGCGAACGGGGAAGGGAATTATCGCCCGCGCGGCCCAAGACCTTTGCCGCCACTACGCTGCGCACGAAGGCGTTCAGGCAAAGATTCTGCGCGTGCCCTTCCTCTACACTGCCTCCGCCGCGCTGGAGGATCCGTTTTTCGCGCCGCTGTTCGACGCGTGCTTAACCGGATCGGTCGCTTTGCAGGGCTCGGAGGATGCGGCGTTTCCGCTGCTGTGTGCCGAGGAGCTCGCGGTGCTGGTGCGCCGCATCTTTGACAGCTGGGACGCCTCCTTTGAGACACTCGACGTTGCCGATAGTTTCCATCACACGTCAGGTGAGGTGGGCGAGGCCCTCAAGGCGATGTTCCCCGACCTTGCCGTTGCCTATGGCGATTCTGCCGGCTATGCCCTGCCCGTCAGCGACATCGTTCGCGTTCGTTATGGCTGGTTTCAGCGCTACGATCTGCTGCGCGACCTGTCGACCATTCAGGCTCGTTGGGATGCTGGCCGCGCAAGGAAGGTCAACCCCTTGCGCGCCGCCATCGACCGCATCCAGATGCACACACTGCCTATTAAATGCCTGGAGACGGGCGTTGCCTGGGTCCTGTTCGAGGTTCTGGAGTATCTGTTCTCTCAATCGGCCCAGCTCAACGTGCTCGATTATCGCCTGCTCTACGTCGTGCTCATCGGCACGCTGTATGGCCTGGACTTTGGCCTAGTTGCGGCGCTGTTGGCATCGGTGGGCCTGGCCGTGAGCTTCTTTACCCAGTATGGCTATACCTTCCAGGGCCTGTTCTACGAGCCGTCCAACTGGCTGCCGTTTATCGCGTACTTCGTGGTGGGCGCCGTGTGCGGCTATGTACAGCTGCGCAACAGTGAGGCCATTAAGGTGGAGCGCGACCAAAACGAGCTCGTGCGTAATCGCAATACGTTCCTCACACAGCTCTACCACGATGCCATCGAGGACAAGCGTACATACAAGCGTCAGATTGTGGGGCGCCACGATAGCTTTGGCAAGATTTTTGCCGTGACGCAAGAGCTCGATGTGCTCAGCCCGCGCGATATCTACCGCAAGTGCTGCGAGCTCCTGGGTGAGATTCTCGAAAACGATTCGGTGACGATCTATCACGTTTCGGGCGGGGCGTTTGCACGTCTGGTGGCGGCGAGTCCCGTGATTGCCGAAGATGCCCCGCGCTCTCTCTCGCTTGATCAGCTTGCGTCCCTTTTGGGCGGCGAGGGTCGTTCGAGCCTGTGGGTGAATCGCGAGCTGACGCCGGGGCTTCCCACGTTTGGATACACGATCGAGCGCGACGGGGCATCCGCCGTGTTGATCTTTGTGCGACGCGCGGCCGAGAACCAAATGACGCTCTATTACCAAAACCTGTTCCGCATCTTGTGCGGCCTGGTCGAAAGTGCGCTGGGGCGTGCTTTTGACTATGAGGCGGTGGCGCAGGATAAACGCTGCGTTGCCGGTTCGTGCGTGCTCAAGCAGGCGGCCTTTGGTCAAGAGCTCGCGGCCGAGCAGGCGCTGGCAGACGGCAAGATGGGCAGCTTTTTGCTCCTGCGCGTGGTGCCGGGCATGGAGCCTGTTGGCGAGCTGGTGGGCGCGATTGGGTCGGCAATCCGCGAGAGCGATGCGGCGGGCCTGGTCGATGGTGACGTGCTTTACCTGCTTATGCGCCAGGCAAAGGCGTGCGATTTACCCATTATCCGCGAGCGCCTGAGCGCCAAGCAGATTGCGGTGGAGCTCGTCGAAGGCGAGGACATCGTGGCGCTGTTGCAGCACATTGCTGACACCGGTGACGGCGAGGGGGATGTCGCTTGATATCGTTTGTCGTCGCTGCCGTCTTGCTGCTGATTCATGCGCTGGTTTGCCTGGTGCTGTGGACGCTCATGAAGTTGGGCCTGCTGCCGGTGCGCGGGCATATGCTGGCCGTGATGGTTCTCGTGCCGTTGTGGGGGCCGCTGCTGGTGGTGCTTCTTTCGGTGCGCAGTGCCGTGTTTGGTACGGACCTTAAGGACGCCACGTTGGAGTCGCTGCGCATTAACGACGAGCTGCATCGCAGCATCTTGGTGCACGACCGTGAAACCGATGCGGGCGTGGTACCGCTCGAGGAGGCTCTTATCGTCAACGACCCGGCAGATCGGCGCCGCCTAATGCTCTCCATGCTCACCGAGGAGCCCGACGCGTATCTGGCGCAGCTGCAAGCAGCTAAGCTTAATGACGACGTAGAGGTGGCGCACTATGCCGCAACGGCGGTGGCGCAGATCTCCAAGGAGTCCGACCTTAAACTGCAGCAGCTGGAGCGCGCCTTTAAGACGGACCCGAGCGCGCAAAACCTCATCGAATACTGTGATTTTCTTGGTGAATAC
>USTC01000143.1 GCA_900557505.1 uncultured Collinsella sp. | reverse complement strand
GTTCTAGACCTTGTCGGCCTTAGTACATACCGCCGCCCTGCTGGCCAGCGGTAGCAGCAGCGATAGCGTCCTCAAGCTGAGTGTTCTTAGGCACATCGGAGACGGTGGCCTCGGTGATGAGGATCAGGCTGGCGACGGAAGCAGCGTTCTGCAGGGTGACGCGGCTGACCTTGACGGGGTCGAGGACGCCCATCTCGATCATGTCGCCCCACTCGCCGTTGGCAGAGTTGAGACCCTGGCCGGCGGGCAGCTCGGCAACCTTGTCGACCACGACAGCGCCCTCAAAGCCAGCGTTCTTGGCGATAGTAGCGACCGGAGCGGTCAGAGCCTTCTTGACGATGTCGACGCCGATCTTCTCCTCGGGGTCGTCGATCTCGACAGCGTCGAGCGCAGGAGCAGCGTCCATGAAGGCGACGCCGCCGCCAGCGACAATGCCCTCCTCGACAGCAGCGCGGGTAGCCTGCAGGGCGTCCTCGACGCGATGCTTGATCTCCTTGAGCTCGGACTCGGTAGCAGCGCCGACCTTGATGACGGCAACGCCACCGGAGAGCTTGGCCAGGCGCTCCTGGAGCTTCTCACGGTCGAAGTCAGAGGTGGTGTTCTCCATCTCACCCTTGATCTGAGCGATACGAGCGTCGATGGCCTCCTTGGAGCCAGCGCCGCCGACGACGACGGTGTTGTCCTTGGAGATGGTGACGGACTTAGCGGTACCGAGCATATCGGCGGTGATGTCAGCGACCTTCACGCCCAGCTCGTCCAGAGCAGCCTGACCACCGGTGAGGACAGCGATGTCCTCGAGGATGCGCTTGCGGCGGTCGCCGTAGCCCGGAGCCTTGACGGCGCAGACGTTGAGGGCGCCACGGATCTTGTTGAGGACGAGGGTAGGCAGAGCCTCGCCGTCGATGTCCTCAGCGATGATGAGCAGGCCACGGCCAGCGCGCTGGACAGCCTCGAGAACAGGCATGATGTCCTGGACACTGGAGATCTTCTGGTCGGTGATGAGGATGTACGGATCCTTCATCACGGCCTCCATGCGGTCGTTGTCCGTGACGAAGTAAGCGGAGACGTAGCCCTTGTCGAACTGCATGCCCTCGACGGTGTCGATGGTGATATCGAACGTCTGGGAATCCTCGACGGTGATGACGCCGTCCTTGCCCACGACCTCCATGGCCTCAGCGATCTTCTCGCCGACCTCGGGGTCACCGGCGGAGATGGTACCGACGGAAGCAATCTGCTCCTTGGTCTCGACCGGCTTGGCCTGCTTCTTCATCTCGGCGACGGCGGCGTTGACGGCCTTGTCGATGCCGCGACGGATGGCCAGCGGGTTGGCGCCAGCGGCGACGTTGCGCAGGCCGTCGTTGACGATGGCCTGGGCGAGCAGGGTTGCGGTGGTGGTGCCGTCACCCACGGTGTCGTTGGTCTTGGTGGCGACCTCCTTCACCAGCTGGGCACCCATGTTCTCGATGTTGTCCTCGAGCTCGATCTCCTTGGCGACGGAAACGCCGTCGTTGGTGATGGTCGGAGCGCCGAACGTGCGCTGCAGGGCGACGTAGCGGCCCTTGGGACCCATGGTGACGGTAACGGCGTCGGCCAGAGTGTTGACGCCCTTGGCGAGCTTAGCGCGGGCATCGGTGTTGAACGTAATGTTCTTTGCCATGGTGAGTAATCCTCCAAAAGAAATGTGACTCGCGTCGCCGCTTCCGAGTCCTATGCGGCGACCGCGTTCAAAGACGAATCAGAGATTCTGACGAGACTAGGCCTCGACGACAGCGTAGATGTCGTCGGCGCGCATCAGCAGATACTTCTCGCCATCGACCTTGACCTCGTTGCCACCGAACTTACCGTAGATGACAACGTCACCGACCTTGACGTCCATGGGAATGCGCTCACCCTTGTCATTGACCTTGCCGGCGCCAACGGCAACGATGGTGCCGCGCTGCGGCTTCTCCTGGGCGTTGCTGGCGATATACAGGCCAGAAGCGGTCTTCTGTTCGGCCTCGTCGGGCTTGACCAGAACACGATCTGCAAGCGGCTTCAAAGACGACATGCTTGTCTCCTCCTTTTTGGGCCGCGCGGTTATACCACGCGAATTAACCCTTTTTGTTTGCGTACGCGTTGAATGGTACCCACGAATGGCGGGTTATACAACACGGAGTCAAAAAATCTTATTTTTTGGCACTTAGATTTTCTGAATGCCGGGGGATAACTTAGCGGTGGCTCCCGTGTGGCTCCGGAGGGGCGGGGCATAAGGTTTCCTGCTCGGGCAGTCCTGCTCGCGCGAAGGCCACATTAAGTGGCCTTCGGCTCGTGCGGAACTCGCGATAAACCTTATGCCCCGCCCCTCCGGAGCCACGCGGGAGGCAGGTTAACTAATTCGAGCCCGGCATTCAGAAAAGTCAGTACAGCAAAATGGCGATGCGGGTAGGGCGCACAAGAAAGGAGCACGTTGCTGAAACGTGCCCCTTAAGTTGCGGTGGAATATGGACTGTTTTTGGCTGTTGAGGTGTTTTTAGTCCGCATTTCACCGCAACTGAGGGATGGGATGTGGGGTTAGCGCTCGTAGATGAGGTTGCCGGCTAGGTAGGTGGCCTGAACCTTGGTGGCCTGGAGCTCTTGGGGGTCGATGGTGAGCGGGTTTTGGTCCAGGACTACCAGATCGGCGTATTTGCCGGGTTCCAGGCTGCCGAGGTTTTGCTCGTCGCCTGCCGCGTAGGCGCTGCCCAGGGTGTAGTTGCGCAGGGCTGTTGCTGCATCGATGCGCTCGCTCGGCAGCCAGCCGCCCTCGGGCCAGTGGCTTTTGGGGTCCTGGCGCGTGATAGCCGTGTAGAGCACGTTCATGCTGGTAACAGCTGTTATGGGGCGGTCGGTACCGAAGGCTTGGCGAATGCCGCGCTGTTTATAGGTCGCAAACGGCCACATGATGCGGCTGCGCTCCAGGCCCAGGTCGCGCTCCGGTCCACCCGGGTCGAGTGTAATGTGGCAGGGCTGGCTCGAAGCAACCACGTTGAGCTTGCGCAGGCGGTCGATGTCCTCGGGCAAGAGGTTCTCCAGATGCTCGAGCGTGTTATGACCGTGCTGGGGCAGGCCGTACAGTTCGGCGGCCTCCTCAAAGATATCGAGCGCGGCATGGATGGCACCGTCGCCGATGACGTGAATACGCACAGTGTGGCCACGCTCCGCGGCCGCCAGAACCAGCTTACGCATGCGCTCGGCAGGAACTGTCAGACGGCCCTGGTCGCCCGGGAAGCGCGGGTTGGTATAGGGCTCGGTGAGATAGGCCGTGTGTTCGCTCGACACGCCGTCGAAGAACTGCTTAAAGCCTGGCACCGAGAGCAGCGCGTTGTTCGCGTAGCGGGTCTGCAGCTCTTCCAAGCGCGATTGGTCATCCAGCAGCGTGGGGAACAGATGGGCTCGGATGCCCAACTTGCCGGCTGCCTGCAGTTTGTCGTAGACGTCGTCGCGGATAAAATCGCAGCCCGGCATGGGCATGAGCGACATATCGCATATCGAGGTGATGCCCTGCTCGGCCATACGCCTCATTTGATCGGAGTAAGCGCTTGCAATGCGATCCTCCCCCAGCCACTCAAGGCAGCGCGGTAGCAACTGCATGGCAGCCGCCTCGTGAGCAATGCCCGTGAGCTCGCCGTTTGCGTCCTTGTCGTAGCTGCCGCCCGCTGGCGGCTCGCTGTCACGCGTGACGCCGAGCGCCTCGAGTGCGCGGCTGTTGAGCCAAAGCGTGTGCCCGTTGCCCGAATACATAACGCAGGGACGATCGGGGAATGCCGCATCGAGCGACGCCTTGGTAGGATGCTCGGGCGGGTCCCAACGGTAGTCGCGCCAGCCCTGCGTCACAACCCAAGCGTCGTCGGGCAGGTCCTGGGAAAACTCGAGCGCATGTTGCACCAGCGCCGCCTCGGACGTGCCCATATCCATGAGCATGTACGGCGAAGAACCGACCGAGGTATGGAAGAAGTGCAGATGAGCGTCATGGAAACCGGGGCAGACAAACTGCTCGCCGTAGTCGATAACCGACGTGGCGGCAGGTGCGGCGGCAATCACGTCATCGGGCGCGCCGACTGCGACGATGCGATCACCAGCGATGGCGATCGCCAACTCGCGGGTGGTATCGATGCCGTCTTGGGCAGTAAAAACGTTCTTGGAGCGGATAATCCGATCGATATGCTGCATGGGCATCCCCATCTCTGGCAGGAAATTCAACACCCCCGAGTGTACCCCCCCGCCCTTGTTACATAACCCCAAGCGGCAAACGGCAACTTTACCAGCCCTAGCGGCAGGTGGCATACTGGAGAGAG
>USTC01000142.1 GCA_900557505.1 uncultured Collinsella sp. | reverse complement strand
TGCCGTCCTCGAGGTAGCCCTCCTGGTCGAAGTGCATGATCTCGATCTTCTCGGTCTCCTTCATTCCCGCTCCTTTCACGAGCAGTTTGAATTGTCGCACGGAATGAACGGGCTTGCCGCCCCGTCGCACCGCTTAACCTTGTGGACATCTTGGCCCCAAGCTCAACAATTCAAAGGTTCTTAATACCAGTGAACGATTACAGGTTAGCCGTTTTTAATACCGATTTTATGATTTCATCCTCCCCTCTCGGTAGACGGTCAGTTTTTGCCGCTCATCGGTCAAGCGACATATATCCGTAAAAACGAGCGCCCCCGCCATGCGCAGGGACGCTCTAGACGCTAATAGTTGTAGGTATATCCGCCGGCGTCGCCGCGGGTAAAAGACTTGGCATGCTCGATTGCCTGCCCACTCGAGTCATAGGTCAGGCCTTCCAGCACGAGCGCCAGATCGCCCGGCTCAAGATTGAGCAAACTCGCATCGCGTGCGCCCAGCGCCTCGGTATCGAGTTTCTCTACCGACTGATCTGGCTTGCGTCCCAACATATCGTAGGTCTCGAACAGGCTGAAGACCGAAATGTCCACGTCTTCGATGCCCGGAAACAGCAGGCACGGAATCAGTGTCATCTCGATCGATACGGGCTCACCATCGATGCAGTTGAGGCGGCGCACCGAGTAAAGCAGATCGTCCTCGGAGATGCCAAACAAGTCGGCATAATACGGGCCGGCGTAGCGTTTGGAGCGCGCCAGGATGCGCACCGACGGCGTCGCGCCCGATGCCAAAACCGACTGGCGGAAGCCGCCCTTGCGTTCGTGCTCGTCAAACCACTTGTGTCCCACAAAGGCGCCTTTGCCCTGCACGCGACGAATCTGGCCACTTTTGACCAGCTCGTCCATGGCGCTTCGGATTGTCAGGCGTGTCGTGCCAAACTCCTCGGCCAGCTCGTTTTCGGACGGAATCATCGAGCCCGTCGGGTAGTCGCCGCGCTCGATTCGCTCCGCAATGCAGCGGCGAATTTGTTTGTAAACCGGCAAGTCTTCTACTGCATCAGCCATTCGACACCCACCTTCGTCGCAACGCCGTCTGCCTCGCCGTTATCGGCAAAACGATACTTGGTCGACAGAATCACGGACCTGCAATACTCGACAAAGCCATCGTTCTCGTCACGCTCGTGCGAAGCCTTGTAAAACACCGGCGTGCCCTCCTGAGCACCCAGCAACTTGGCCTCGTCGGCGTTCAGATGGCTGATGGAAATATGCTCCTTGCCGTGCGCCACATGGACATTCCCCTCTTTGAGCAAAACGTCGTAGAGGCTTTCCTGCTCAAAATCGTGATCGGGAAGCGAGGGGCACAAAGACAGATTGACGTGAGCCGTCTCAATCGACGCCGGGGAACCATTAACCACGCGCACGCGCCGAATGCAGAAGAGCGGCATGCCCAGGTCGATCTGGGCTTTTTGGGCCAGATCGATATCGGCGTACACGACCTTGGACCAAACCAGGCGTGCGGTCGACTTTGAGCCAACCCTCTCCACCGCCTGCGTATAGTTCCATGTTTCCTGAAAGATATTCAGCGGTTTGGGAGGACACACATAGGTGCCCGAACTGCGGCGGCTTTCCAAAGTTCCGCACGAAATAAGACGCGCGATCGCAGCGCGCAACGCCGTGCGCGACACGCCCAGCTCTTCACAGAGCACACGCTCGGCGGGCAGCCGGTCACCACCCTGCAGGTCATAATGTTTGATATACCAAAGAATGCCCTCAAAGGCGCGATCTTTGGGCGGAATCGCATATGGTTCACTCGACATGGGCAAGGCTCCTCAACCGCTTGATGCTGCGGGCATCATTGCTCCGGACGCCCCATAGCGTCGAAGGCTTCTTTGATCTGCTCCGCAACGTTCCGGTACGATCGATATAGGCCGGAGTCTCGCTTGACTTCGCCCGCGGTCACCGGAATCTCAAGCTTCGAAATCTCATCCTCGCCGGTTTGCACGGCAACGATGACACCCATACCAAGGCACATATTACGCTTGGCAGCGTTGTTTTTGGTAGCCTGAGCTGGATTAATCAAAATCTGCTGAGCTAGTTCGCGCTTGCTAACCTCCGGCACATCCTCGGGATTTCCGGTCTCGACAATCTCGCACTGCAACACGTCCGCATAGTCAAAAATCTTCGGCTCGCCACCGCGTTGATGCACAGCCCACTTGCGGCGCGTGGCATCCTGGTAGATAGCCGGCAAAAATGTAAACCGCGGCGGGTCCAAAATCGTATCCGTGATGGTAAACACATCGGGATCAAAGGCATCCTGCGGGTTTTTCTTCTTGAACAGCCCCATATCAGCCTCCCGTACTAGCATTAAACAACTCAAGCTGAATATAGCACCAATTTCAAGCCGCCGCCTTACCCTATCGGTGCGCGGCGTCTATAGCTCGCCCAGCGGAAGAGTTCACGGACGAGGGCCGGGGTGCCTGCCGGCAAATAGTGGACACTCCGCATGCAATCTATGCAAACAAACAAGTACGCTTAGCTACATTCGGTAAGTTCGAGCACGCTGCCCTTAACGATAAGTGCCGGCTCCAGGACGACCTCTTCGGCACGCCTACCACCCCTACCGGCAAGACGCTTGGACATGCAGCCAAAAGCATGCTCCGCAAGGACACCAGGATCCTGCTCAATGGCGGTCAGCGCCGGCTCAAAGAGAACGTCGGCCGCCGAGTTGTCATAGCTTACGACCGAAATATCGCCCGGAATGCTCTTCCCCATCTCGTGCAGGCGCTTGAGCAAACCAAGGGCAATGTTATCCGAGCTTGCGAACACGGCGGTGGCATCAGTTGCGAGTACCGCCTCCGAGGCCTCGTATGCGCTCGGAATGTAGTACTCACTCTCAAACTCCAAACGTGCGTCGATAGGCAAGTCGACCTCGCGCAGTGCGCGCTCATAGCCGGCAAGTCGCTTACGCCCCGTATTGGAACGGCGCGCGTTAACCAAGCAGGCAATGCGACGGTGGCCCTGCTCGATCAGATAGCGGGTGGCCATGTAGCCACCCATCTCGTGGTCGAACATCACCTTGTCGCACTCGAGCCCCTCAATGGCACGGTCGACCATCACGGCAGGAATAGGCAGATGGCTGACTTCTTCGCGCAGGGCGCGGTCGTCGGAGAACTCGTCACCCACCACCAGAAAGACACCGTCGACGCCGCGCGTCACCAGCTGGCGCAGCAGCTCCAGATCGTCGTCGGCACTTCCGCCCGAGCTGGTAATAAAGAGCGCATAGCCGTCCTCGCGGCAGCGCTTTTCCAAGCTGCCGGCAAGCGAGGCAAAAAAGCGGCTCTCGATGTTAGGGACGATAAGGCCCAGCGTGCGCGACTCGCGCATGACCAGGCTACGCGCAATCTGGTTGGGAACATAGTGGTTGCGCGCCGCGACCTCTTTGATGAGCTTGCGGTTTTCTTCCGAGATGCGACAGGGCCGATTATTGAGCACAAGCGAGACCGACGAGGGGGAAAGCCCCACCTCCTGGGCGATCTGCTTGAGGGTGACTTTGTTGGCCATCTCGCTCCTTCCGGGTTTACGCGCAATCTCTTGAAAGTATAGCGACTACCCCTCTACCTCGGTGATAAACACTTTACCAATCCGGTAGACGGCTGTTTTATCGCCGCCAGCGCACCAAATCCGTCCGGGTGGGGTATATTGCAATCGATTGATGACAACGACCACCAAAAGGCGGATATTCGTATGCACGAGAACGACTTTTTTAACGAGGACCTGCTGTGCGCACTTGCTGGCGTTGCCGGCGAGGACAACGTGTTGATGAGCGAGCCCATGCGCGAGCACACCACGTTTAAGATCGGCGGCCCGGCCGACGTCTTTGTCACGCCCGATACTGAGCAGGGCCTCGTCGCCACGCTCGATACCTGCTATCGCTGCGACCTGCCGCTTACCATCGTGGGCAACGGCTCCGACCTGCTCGTCGGCGACAAGGGCATCCGTGGCGTCGTCGTGGCGCTGGGCGAAGGCCTCTCCGACATTACGGTCGACGGCACGCACGTCACGGCGGCGGCCGGCGCCTTGCTTTCCGATGTCGCCGCGGCGGCAGCCGAGGCCGGTCTCACCGGCATGGAGCCCATCTCGGGCATCCCCGGATCGGTCGGCGGCGCCTGCTACATGAACGCCGGTGCCTACGGTGCCTGCATGGCCGATGTGCTGGAGTCCGTGCGCGTCTACAAACCCGCTCGCCAGCTCGACGACGGCACCCGCGGCAGCGGCAACATCATCGAGTTCGATGCCGACGAGCTCAACCTGGGCTATCGCAAGAGCCGCATTG
>USTC01000141.1 GCA_900557505.1 uncultured Collinsella sp. | reverse complement strand
CCGCCGCGCGTAGCGCGCAGCGGGGGCTTCCGACATGTCCGAGGACGTTTTGGGAGGTAGCCCAAACAGCCCCGGCGATCCTGCGGGAGTTAAACCCCTTTAGAACTTGTTGTGGAAGGTACGCGCAATGACCTCGTCCTGCTGCTCCTTGGTGAGCGTGTGGAAGTTCACGGCATAGCCGGAAACGCGGATGGTCAGCTGCGGATACTTCTCAGGGTGAGCCTGAGCGTCGAGCAGCGTCTCACGGTTGAAGACGTTGATGTTCAGGTGATGGCCACCCTTCTCGGCGTAAGCGTCGAGCATGTGGACCAGGTTATCGGCCTGAGTCTCGGAAACTTCAGAAACCTTCATAATGTGTCTCCTTCGATTAATAGGCGCCGGCCGAAACCGGCGCGCTAATCAGTAATCGTTATTGTTAGTATAGCACTAACAATAGTTACTCGCCCAGCTGATCAAGGTCGATATCGCCAAAGAACACCTGGTCCTCCTTGCCGAGCGCACTCGGGATGATGGAGAAGGTGTTGGAGATGCCGTCCTGAGCATCGCGGAACGGGAGCTTGGAAACCGAAGACAGCGAAGCGATGGCGCCGTGGCTATCGCGCTTGTGCATGGGGTTAGCACCCGGGGCGAACGGCTGGCCAGCCTTGCGGCCGTCGGGCGTGGAACCGGTCTTCTTACCGTACACGACGTTGGAGGTAATGGTCAGAACCGAGGTCGTGGGCACGGAGTTGCGGTAGGTGTCGTTCATGCGGATGTACTCCATGAACTGGTGCACAACGTCGTGAGCGATCTGGTCGACGCGGTCGTCGTCGTTACCGTACTTGGGGAACTCGCCCTCGGTCTCGAAGTCGACGATGATGCCATTCTCGTCGCGGACGGGGTGAACCTTAGCGTACTTGATGGCGGACAGGGAGTCAGCCACGACGGAAAGGCCAGCGATGCCCGTAGCGAACCAGCGGTGCACGTGCTTGTCGTGCAGAGCCATCTGGATGCGCTCGTAGCAATATTTGTCGTGCATGTAGTGAATGATGTTCAGCGAGTTGACGTACACGCCAGCAAGCCACTTCATCATGTCGTTGTACTTGGCCACAACGTCGTCGTAATCGAGCGTGTCGCCCTCGACGGCGCGATACTTGGGGCCGACCTGCTTCTTGGAGACCTCGTCAACACCGCCGTTGAGTGCGTACAGCAGGCACTTGGCCAGGTTGGCACGGGCGCCGAAGAACTGCATCTCCTTGCCGATGCGCATGGAGGACACGCAGCAGGCAATGCCGTAGTCGTCGCCGTGATAGACGCGCATGAGGTCGTCGTTCTCGTACTGGATCGAGGAGCTGGCGACAGAAGTCTTGGCGCAGAACTTCTTGAAGTTCTCGGGCAGACGGGTCGACCACAGAACGGTCATGTTGGGCTCGGGGCTGGTGCCCATGTTCTCGAGCGTGTGCAGGTAGCGGTAGCTCATCTTGGTAACGAGCGTACGGCCGTCAACACCCATGCCGCCGATGGACTCGGTGACCCACTGCGGGTCGCCGGTGAACAGGGCCTGGTACTCGGGGGTACGGGCAAACTTGACCATGCGGAGCTTCATGATGAAGTGATCCACGAACTCCTGGATCTGCTCCTCGGTGAAGGTACCGTTGGCAAGGTCGCGCTCAGCGTAGATGTCAATGAACGTGGAGGTACGGCCGATGGACATAGCGGCGCCGTTCTGCTCCTTGACGGCAGCGAGGTAGGCGAAGTACATCCACTGGATGGCCTCCTGCGTGTTGGTAGCAGGGTTGGAAATATCGAAACCATAGGTCTCGGCCATCATCTTGAGCTCGCCGAGGGCGCGGATCTGCTCCTGCAGCTCCTCACGGTCGCGGATGTTGTCGGCGGTCATGACCGTCGGGGTGGAAGCCTTCTGGGCCTCCTTGTCCTTGATCAGGTAGTCGACGCCGTACAGGGCAACACGACGGTAGTCGCCGATGATGCGGCCGCGGCCATAGCCATCGGGCAGACCGGTGATGATGTGAGCCGAGCGGCAAGCACGCATCTCGGGGGTGTAGACATCGAAGACGCCGGCGTTATGGGTCTTGCGCTCGAAGGTATAGCGCTCGACAACGTTCTCGTCGACCTTGTAGCCGTGCTGGCTGGCAGCCTGGCAAGCGATGCGGATACCGCCGTTGACGTGCAGAGCGCGCTTGAGCGGCTTGTCGGTCTGAAGACCGACGATGGTCTCCTTCTCGCGATGGGCGTTATCGATGTAGCCAGCGGGGTGGCTCACGATACCCGTGACGGTCTTGGTGTCCATATCGAGGACACCGCCCTGCTCGCGCTCCTTGAGCAGCAGGTCGAGAACCTCGCCCCACAGTTCCTTGGTACGCTCGGTCGGGCCGGCGAGGAACGACTCGTCGCCCTCGTAGGGGGTGTAGTTCTTCTGGATGAAGTCTCGGACGTCAACCTCTCCCGTCCAAATGCCTTCCTTGAAGCCTTCCCATGCCTCCTGCATTGTGTAACCACGCTCCTAGTTACGTGTAATGCGGCGCTCTCTCACACCGCTGCTTATTGAATTCTTGAATTATCGGCTTGCAATACCGGCTTCTTCCGTTCTTCACCACACGTTGGTACAGGGAAAAACGTTTGTCCACCTTGGAACTGCAACCCTAAACCCAAGATTTCACCCGTTTGAGAAGGATAACATAGCGACCCTCTCCATCTGGGCTGTTATATGTTTCTTTTTTTATATCATAAGGGCGTTTTTTACAAACCCGCAGGAAATGCGAGCGCGAACAACTACCGTTCACCGATTTGTATGTTATTTTTCCTTGCCTTTGTACGACGTTCGCTCTAGCTGTTATGCCAGCTTTAGCAGGGTAAAGTGCCTCTGAGTAGGCTTTAGGACATGCCTAGAGATCTACTCCCTAACTTTACTGGCACCGACGGTGCACGGAGGTCGCCTAAAGGTAGTTTTCTAGGCATGTCTCAAAATCTACTGTATAGGGCGCGCGTGCAAGGGTATCATCTTTCACCGAAAATAGTTTCTAGTGTTAGGGGTTTTCGGTGGAAGATACCGATTTCCGTGAACTTGGGCGTCAGCTCCTTACCGAGTTTGGCGGCATTCACCAGCGCGTTTCGCGCTTTGTGGACAAAGCTCTCAGCGGCGAGATGGCTGTCATGCGCGCCCTTATGCTCGCTGGCGGCTCGCTCACGCCGAGCGAACTCGCTGATCGCGCCTGGGTCTCGAACGCCCGCATTGCCAATATCCTACGCGCTCTCGAAGCCAAGGGTTGGGTTGAGCGTGAGCACTCAAAGACCGACCGTCGTCGCGTACACGTCATAGTGACCGACAAGGGATTCCAGGATCTCGAAATCAAACGCCGGGAATTCGAGGACCGCACCGCGGCTTTCCTCGAGCAGCTCGGCGAAACAGATACCCAAGAGATGGTGCGCCTTCTTAGACGTGCCAACGAAATTATCGACCGCAATCAAGAAAGGAGAGATGCCGAGTGAGGATTCTCAAGCTCTTTAAAAAGCATATCCTGGCACTGTTCACAGCTATCGTACTCATCGTAATCAGCTGCAACGCCGACCTGGCGCTGCCTACCTATATGAGCGATATCGTCGACGTGGGCGTGCAGCAAGGCGGTATCGCCTCGCCCGTGCCCGACACCATCCGCGCCGAATCGCTCGACGACCTCGAACTCTTTATGAGCGCCAAGGACGCCAAAGCTGTGGAGGCCGTGTTTAGCAAGGCGGACAATAACGGTATTCGAACGTACAAGGGCACCGAGGAGGAGCGTACCGATGGAGGCAAGATTGCCGACATTATGAGTCTGCCCGAGACTGTCGTCCTTTCGCTCAACCAGGGCATTGACGCCAACTCCATGGGCGACATGATGGGCTCGTCCAGCGAGAAAGGCGACAGCACCGCCCAGGCCATGCCCACCCCCGAGCAGATGGCAGCGATGACGCCCGAGCAGCTCGCCGAGATGCAGCAAAAGGCCGCAGCCGCACAGAACATGCAAAAGCAGATCGATTCCGATGGCGGCAAGATCACCATGAAGAGCCTGCGTCTTGGTATCGATGGCGGTCTGGTTGATCAGAGCAAGCTCGTCGATGGTGCCAACAATATGGCTGACAAAATGGGCTCCATGTCGGGCTCCATCGTCACCCAGCGCGCCGTGAGCTATGTGCAAGACGAGTACAAGGCACAGGGCATCGACCCCGCCGATGTGCAGAACGCCTACCTGAGCCGCATGGCGACCACTATGTTTGGGCTGTGCCTGATCTCGCTCATCGCCACCATCCTGACCGGTGCCGTGGCTTCGCGCACCGCCTGCTCCATCGCCCGCGACCTG